>JAUWMS010000523.1 GCA_030613045.1 Candidatus Latescibacterota bacterium
GAAGTTCGAGACGGTGGGGTCTTCGACCGACCCGGTGGCGGTGCGTACGCTGGTGCGGGACGGCCGGCGTTATTTCTACGCTGTGAACCGCGATTTATACCCGATTGAATTGGAGGTAACATTCAGCGCGAATCCGGGAGAGGTGGTAGATCTGTCCACGAACGAAAACCTCCATCCATCGGAGCGATGGCGGTTTGTGCTTGGTCCGTATGAACTGCGGTCATACACGGTTGCGCCCGATATCGGCGTGGTGGGCTTTTCGGCCATGCCGCCAGAGGATATCCTTGACCGGCTTACGGCGGAAGCCCGCGAGGCATTGGAACTGATTGAACAGGTGCGTGCCGTCGGCATGGAGCTTCCGGGGATGGATGCGATCGCATCCGGGATGAGATTGGCGCTGGAAGAGGGGCGACTGGCGTGGTTGCGACGGGCGCTGAACGGCTACGTGGTTCTCCGGTGCAGGGAACTGACAAATGGTATGTAATGCCCGCTACTTCATTTCTGAAGGCTTCTACATCTGAGTTGTGGAGTGCAAAATCTTCCGATTTCGCATGCGATGACTTATGAGGCGGCTTCGGAACGAAACGCAGAAGCCTTTAGTCATCGCACTCCAAAACGTTCATCTGCGTCACCGACAAAAAAATGAAAACTTTATACGATCAAGTTGGAGCAGTGTAAATGAAGTTCCAAAAAAGCGCAAGAGATGACCGTTTGTACGATACTCATAGATCATAGCCAATCGAAAGGTGCTCCCCATGAAATTCCATAATCCGATTATTCCGGGTTTTTATCCCGACCCGAGTATCTGCCGTGTCGGGGATGACTTCTACCTTGCCACCAGCAGTTTTGAGTATTTTCCAGGGGTGCCGGTCTTTCACAGCCGGGATCTGGTGCACTGGCGGCAAATCGGTCATTGCCTGGCCCGAAAAAGCCAGCTTCCGCTGGAAAAGGCTCGGTGTTCCGGCGGTATTTTTGCGCCAACCCTCCGATATCATAACGGCAGTTTCTATATGATTACCAGAAATGACACGCACGGGGGCGCTTTTTACGTGCATACCCGAAATCCGGCCGGGGAGTGGTCCGAACCGATCTGGCTGGACGAAACGTACGGCGATCCGTCCCTGTTCTTCGATAATGATGGGGTGGTAGTTCACACCGGCTGCGACAGCATGAGTATCGTTCAAAGCGAACTAGACCTAAACACCGGCAAATGTTTGACGGATACGAGGCCTATCTGGCCCGGAACCGGAGGAAGGCATCCTGAAGGCCCCCATCTCTACAAAATAGACGGCCGGTATTTCCTTATGATTTCGGAGGGAGGATCGGAATACGGCCACATGGTTACCATCGCGAGAAGCGACACCCCGTGGGGCCCGTTTGAAAGCTGCCCGCACAATCCGATACTGACACACAGAGATGATTGCAGTAATTCCATCCAGTGCACCGGGCATGGCGATCTGATTCAGGCGCAAAACGGCCGTTGGTGGATGGTCTTTCTCGGAAATCGCCCGGATAGAGGACGGTGTCGGTGTTCCCACTTGGGGCGGGAAACGTTTCTCGCGCCGGTTTCGTGGACGAACGACGGATGGCCCATCGTCGGCGACAACGGCAAAGTCGCATTGGAAATGGAAGCGGCATGTCTTCCTCCTGTCCCTTGGGAGAAAGAGGAACCAAGGGATGATTTCGATGGGCCGGAATTACGGTTCTGCTGGAATTTTCTGAGAAATCCTCACGACGAGGACTGGTCCTTGTCGGAACGTCCGGGCTGGCTTGGGCTTCACGGCTCCTCGGTCGGTCTCGACGATCCGGATTCCCCCGCTTTCGTCGGACGCAGGCAGCAGCATTTCGATTGTGAGGTCTCTACGCTCCTGGACTTCCATCCTCAAAAAGATCACGAAGAGGCCGGACTGACCGTGCGGATGAACGAGCAAAACCATTACGAAATTGCCGTAGCGCGCCTTGAAAGCGAGCGATGCGTACTCGTTCGGCGGAGCATTGCAGGCCTCTCCGTGGTGATTGCGCGCGTCAAAATCGGCCCGGGGCCGATCAAGCTGAACATCAAAGCCGACAGGCACATGTACTCCTTCTCTTATGCTATTGGAGATCGGGAGCCGGAAAACCTTGCTGAAGGAGAAACCCGATATCTATCGTCAGAAATAGCCGGTGGATTTACAGGCGTATATTTTGGCCTTTACGCTACCGGTAATGGGAAACGCGGTACGACTTCCGCGTATTTTGATTGGTTTGATTACAACCCATTGGAGAGAGAAAGGGAGTAAACGACCCAGGGAGAGGAGAAACCTATGGAACTCGATCTGAAGCGGGGGGCCTTTTCCCGATATGGCGCGCATATTGTTTTCAACCGCTTGAATCAGGACGCCGATCGAAGCGAGGGCATCTATATGCGCAAGGCGCAGACGGGTGCGGGAAGCATGCGAGAATTATTCCTGCTCGAGCCTGTCCGGAA
>JAUWMS010000131.1 GCA_030613045.1 Candidatus Latescibacterota bacterium
CACCGCCGAGGAGATGCAGGCATGGATTGCGGAGAGCGGGATCGTGTATGGACTGGACGAGAACGCCGTCGCGCAGGTCGTCGCGGGGAACGTTTCGACACCGGTGTGCCTCGCAAAAGGGCTTCTTCCGACTGCCGGAAAGGATGCTCAATTGCGCTTCGCCTGGGAACAGGAGGACAGGGCGAAGGCGGGCAAGCTGCGAGAGGATGGGTCCATCGACTTCAGAGAGCACAGCAATGTGGTGAACGTCCATCAGGGGGAGTTGTTGATCGAGAAGGTCCCGGCCGGCAAAGGAACACCGGGAAGGACGATCCGCGGGGATGAAATCCGTGCGGTGGACGGAAAGGACGAACCCCTCTCCACCGGAGAAAGCACCCGCATGGAGCAGGATGAGACCGGCGTTATCCGGATATACTCGGAAATTGATGGCAGGGCGGCGTTTGCAGCCGGAAAACTGTCGGTCTATTCTTCTTTCGAAGTAGCCGAGGATGTGGACTATTCCACAGGAAACATTAAATTTATCGGCGATGTAACGGTCAAAGGCTCCGTATTGCCCGGGTTTGTGGTCGAAGCCACGGGGAATATCGTGGTGCGAGGGGACATCGAAAGTGCGAAGTCGGTGAAGGCCGGTGGGGATATTACGGCCAAGGGCATAATCGGTTCGGATCACGTGGAGGCCGGAGGGACGATTACGGCGGAGTTCGCGGAAAATTCCCATATCGAGGCTCGAGGGGATGTGGTGGTGCGCATGGCTTTGATCAATACTTCGGTCACGTGCGGGGGTGCGGTGAAATGTCTCGGAAAATCGGGACTCGGACAGAGCGGCGTCCTCGTCGGGGGCACGATATTCGCGACCCATGGCATCGAGGCCCGAACCATCGGATCGAGCACCAATTCGAACACCCAACTCATCGCAGGCATCGATCTGGAGAAGCAAAAGGAAGTGATCGAGACCGAGCGGCAGTTGAAGACCTGCGAAGAAAAATTGGCCAAACTGGAGACGGCCATCGGAGAGAATATGACCTTGGAGAGCCTTCAGCCTATCCTGAAGCACCTGCCGGCGGATCGGAAGAAGGAGATGATATCGAGCCTCAAGAAGATCATCATGTTAAAGCAGATCAAAAAGAAGCTGGAGGCGGCATTAGCTTCCCCACAACAGGAGGACGAGGGGCCCGGCAAGGCCGTCATAAGGGTACACGGCACGCTGTTCGAAGACGTTACGGTTCAGATCGGCAAAGAAACGATGCACGTGACGGATCGCATACAGTGCAAAGAGTTGTCCGAGGACCCGAAGAAAGGCGAAATTGTGGAGTCGGCGCTCAAATAGAAGCTCCATGAGCCGCTTGCAGAAGACCGAAAACGAGGGGACGCTGCTCCGCTCGCAACGCCAAAACGGCTTTGTTATTTAGCCTGCATTATTCATGAATTCGGACAGAACTCTTCCTTACATTTGTGTGCCAAGGCATTTTAAATTTTTGGTCTCAAAACTCAGTTTTCGAGAAGGCTTGAGTAAAGCCTGAAACTGGGCATGAAATCACAGATTTGCGAATAATCCAGGCTATAGACCGCTAAAGCGGGAACTCCGTCTCTCTATTGGCCTCCGGCTCATCGGGTGTCGGAGTTACCCGTTTACGGGTTTATTTGGCCTCCTGAATTTCCGGCCTCCATAGCTGAAGTTTATGAATAATGCAGGTTAGGGGAAAGTATTCAATTTCCCCTTTTTGAAGCAGGAAATTCAGAATATTTTTCTGCACAAGAGCTAAGAAGGATTTTGACCGAATTCATGAATAATCCAGGTAAGGAAACCAAGATGAACGAAGCGCACACAAACCACCCACTCCTCATCGTGGACGACGAAGATCAGATCCTCGAGGTGCTCGCCGGGCTATTCGCGAAGTGGGGATACACGGTCTCTTCGGCGCGATGCGCCCAAGAGGCCGAGCAGATCATGGCGCATACCGAGATCGAGGCGGTGCTGTCGGACGTAAGAATGCCGGGGCGCTCGGGGATCGAACTTTTGAAATGGATCCGGAAAAACCATCCGATGACCGAAGTGATCATCATGACCGGATATGCCTCGGTAGAGGATGTCGTATCCGCCCTCAAAGAGGGGGCATGCGACTATCTGGTCAAGCCCTTCAGGAGCCACGAGGAGGTCATGCTCGTGGTGGATAAGGCCGTTTCCCTCCGTCGGGTAAAACTCGAGAATATTGCGCTGACGAGAGAATTGGAACAGCGCGTACAGGAGCGCACGCGCGAATTGGAAGAGACCATGAACGCGCTCAAAAGAACGCAGACCCAATTGGTGCACCAGGAGAAGATGGCCTCCATCGGACAGCTTGCGGCCGGAGTGGCCCACGAGATCAACAACCCCGTGGCTTTTGTGAGCACGAACTTGCGGACGCTAAAGGAATATTTAGAAGAGCTTTCCCGTCTGATCGCAAAATACGGCGAGGCGGAACAGGCGATGGAAAACGAAGATCACGCACGAATGCGCTCCCTTTTCGCCGAGATTCGTACGCTTAAACAGAAGATGGATCTGGAGTTCATCTTAGAGGACTCCGGAGAAGTCATTGAAGAATCCTTAGAGGGAACGGAGCGGGTGCGCCGGATCGTGATGGACCTGAAGCATTTTTCCCACAAAGGCGAGAAGGAGATGCAATACGCCGATCTGAACGCGGAGTTGGAGAGCACGTTGAATATGGTATGGAACGAGTTGAAATACAAGGCCACCATCACGAAGGAATACGGTGATCTCCCCCATATCCAGTGCTTTCCGACGGAACTGAATCAGGTGTTCATGAACCTCTTTATAAACGCCGCCCAGGCCATCCCGGATCGCGGAGAGATCACCGTTCGGACGTTTCAGGAGAACGGCAATATCCGCATACAGATCTGCGACACCGGAACCGGCATCCCCAAGGAGAACCTCTCGAGGCTGTTCGATCCCTTCTTTACCACCAAAGAGCCCGGGAAAGGCACGGGCCTGGGACTCAGCATCGCCCACTCCATTGTGGTGGAAAAACACCACGGAACCCTCGTCGTTCAAAGCGAGATGGGAAAGGGAACCACCTTTACCATCACCTTACCCGTAGAAACGGAGTAACGTTGGTGATCGGTAGGTCGGTCATCCACTCACCACTCGCCAGTCACGGGAAGGGATGGAAGGGAGGGGAAACCAAGTGACCGATCGCATTTTGATTGTGGATAATGAGCGCAACGTGATTCAAGCGCTGCGGAGGCTGTTCCGAAAAGAGGGGTATTCCATTTTGACGGCGCAGCACGGCGAGGAGGGACTGAAGCACCTCGAGGACGAAGAGGTGGCGCTGGTGATCTCGGATACGCTGATGGAAGATATGGATGGGATCATGTTCCTGGAGCGCGCCCGAGCCATTCGTCCGGAGGCCATCCGGATCATTTTGAGCGGGTATCCCGACGCGGATGCCATCACCGAGGCCGTGAACAAGGGAAGCATCTATCGTTTCATATTGAAGCCCTGGAACGATGAGGAATTAAAACTCTCGGTGCGAAGGGCGTTGGAGCAGTATAACCTTTCGCAGGAAAACAAGGCGCTATCCGAGCGGGTTATGGCCCAGAACCGGGAGCTTGTAGAACTGAATCGGGGGCTTGAACATCGAATCCAGGAACGCACGCAGGATTTAATGATCCGCAATCGGATGCTGCTCCTCTCGCAGGATATCCTGGAAGACCTGCCCATCGGCATACTGGGCATCGATGAGGAAGGGTTGATCGTACTGGTCAATCGGCAAGCACAGGAATGGTTTGCTCCCGAGATAACCGTGACGCTTGGACGTCAGATCAGCACCCTTTTCCCCAAAGACATCGCCGACGCCGTAAAACTTGCATTGAAAAAAGGGAAAGACAAAAAACGAAAAACGAGTAAGGAGATCGTCTGTTTGCACCCCTGCGGAGATCGCATGCTCTCGATCCGGTGCTTCCCCCTGAGCGCAGCCACCCATGCAGAGGGGATTGTGATGACGGTAGAGATGAATGACCAATGACGAATGACCAATGACTGATGACCAATATCCCCCGGAATGACGGGGAGGAGGTGGGGTATTGCTTCATTGTTCATTGAAAAGGGAGTGCGTGGACGATGCCGGATCATACGCTGTTGCTTGTGGATGATGAACCAAACGTGTTGGGTGCGCTCAAGCGCGTGTTTCGGAGGGAGCCATACGCCCTTCTTACGGCATCCGGAGGCGAGGAGGCTTTGGCGCTGTTGGAGAAAAAGCCGATATCGCTGATTCTCTCCGATCAGCGGATGCCGAAGATGACCGGGTTGGAACTCCTGAAGCGCGCGAAGAAGCAGTGGCCGGACACGATCCGAATCATGCTCACCGGATACACGGATATTCAGACGGCCATGGCGACGATTGACCAGGTCGGTGTTTATCGTTTTCTCCTCAAGCCATGGAACGACGACGACGTACGGATGACCGTGGAGCAGGCGCTGCATCAATGGGATCTGACGAGCGAGAACCGAATCCTGCACGCGTTGATCCGGAAACAGGATGCCGAGATCAAACTATGGAACGAGGGCTTCGAGGAAAAAGTCCGGGCACGCACCGAACACCTCGAACGGATGGTGAAAGAACTGGAGAGGCCGTTCGGTTGCACAGTGTGATAAGGAAAGTGCAACTGGATTGATGTCCGTGCATAGATTGCGGGATAAACCCGGCAGGTGAACCGGAGAGAAACGGAAGCAAATTGCGGCGCCACGAGAGCGTCCGGCGGTCTTTTTTTTCATAGGTGTAATGATGCGTTCGGGGACGTGTCATCCTGGACCTAGTGAATAATCCAGGTGCTTTGTTTGATCCGTGAAAATCCGTGCAATCCGTGTCCCATTTCTTTTGGGCTTTGTTTGCGGCTTTGCCGCGCTGTGGTTCCTCTTTTTTGGGAAAAGCGATGGACGTTCAAAAAGCCAAAGACTTGATAGATGGAATTCCCGATCTGCCCTCCCTGCCTTTCGTGGTGAGCAAAATGCTGGAAGTGGTGGCGGACACCAGATCGGCGGCCCCGGATCTGGGTCAGGTGATCTCCATGGATCAAACGCTGACCGCCAAGGTGCTTCGGCTGGTCAATTCCTCTTTCTACGGATTTCGCGGCCAGGTCTCGACGATCTCCCACGCAGTGGTGATGTTGGGATTCAATGTCATAAAAAGCCTGGCGTTGGGGCTGTCCGTGGTGAAAATTATGGGAAATTTGGGGAAAAGCAAGGGATTTAACTACGAGGCCTTCTGGGAACATTCCGCGGGATGTGCGGTCTGTGCGCGGTGGCTGGCAAAACGGACGGGGTACGATCCTCCGGAGGAAGCGATGGTGGCCGGTATGATGCACGATATCGGAAAAATCCTGCTCTCCGAATACGCCGCCGAATCCTTCGCAAAGGCCGTCCGAATCGCCTCCGAAAAAGGGGGGCTTTTGGCCGAAGCCGAGGAGCAGGTATTCGACTTCAATCATGCGCTGGTCGGCATGTTGTTGGTGAAAAGCTGGAATCTTCCTGCACCGCTGTGTGATGGGATCCGGTTTCACCATGAAGCATGGCCCGATAAGGGATCGCCGCATTCCGACATCGCTTTCTTGGTACACTTGTCGGACCTGTATTGCAAAGAACAGCGAATCGGCTTCGGGGGAGATCGCAATCTACCCGAAGGCTACGAGCAACTGTGGCGGAAGATTGGACTGGAGAAACAAGACCGAACCGACCATGTGCCCCGAGTCAAAGCAGAGGTCCGGCAGGCCGAGGTCTTGTTTGGCATCAAGCGCTGAACGAGCGGAAACCGGGTCTTTCCTCGAAGGGGTAAGAACCGCCAATCAGGAGCCCACGACTTGAAGTCATGGGCTCCCAATGATGAAAAACAGCGTCTGTCCCTGATGACAGACCTCCGATGTCTTCAAGACCTCGGAGGTCTCATCTATCCATTAAATCGAATTTGTGGAAAGGCTCTGATCGCCCATCGCCAAAATTTTCTCGGCAGCGTCACTTTGCGCTTGACTTTTTCGATGCGATTGCTTATTTTTGACCCGTCTTTTGTGGCGCTCTAGCTCAGATGGTAGAGCAACGGACTGAAAATCCGTGTGTGCCCAGTTCAATTCTGGGGGGCGCCACCATCGCAATCGGTGAAAAGAGCGAAACGCCTGGACTGAAAAGCTCCAGGCGTTTTTTTTATGCCCTTTGAGGACTGTGCCCAATGGGTGTCCATTACCCGGATCTTCAATTCAAACGTCGAAAGACCGCTGGATTGCAGATGGGCCATGTTGAAACACGCTACACCGCGGACGAAATCCGCTACATTTAACGCTAACGTACTGTGCTATCATCCTTTCGGACACTTAAGAAAGCCAATTTCGCGCTTCGGGCCTGACGAGATCCGCTACAATCCACTGCTTCGCATCGGACACCATTTCATTAAACAGCGAATTCAGTTATTCCGCAACCTGATTGTTATAAGCCACTTAGCCCTATGCCGAGTGGCTTTTATTTTCAATCCCGGAGAACTGGCACGACCTTTGCGACATTCCCACATCGTGTGCATGCACCCTTATTTCTATTCAGGAACGAAAACCGCACGATCCATAAGGAGGTGATGCAGCGGCATCCAAACTCGTCTTTCCGTGTACCGTTGTCAAGTTTCACTCTCAAACCGAAAGGAGCAGTGCGATGAAAAAGATGCGCGTAGTACTCAGTGTCCTCGCCGTTTTCTCTCTTACCCTCACCCCGGTCTATGCGGCGGAGAGTTCCACGTGGGGGAGAATCACGGCGACGTTTTCGGAGAGCCCGGGCATCACCTCCGGCGAGTGCCAGTTGCT
>JAUWMS010000376.1 GCA_030613045.1 Candidatus Latescibacterota bacterium
CTCCTTAAGGAGTGGAACACTATGGCGGATAGCATACAATTGACGGTGATGACGCCGGATCGGGTGGCGTTGAGCGAGGAGGTGGAAAGGGTGGAGGCGCCGGGTTCGGAGGGGTATTTTGAGGTGCTGCCGAAGCATACCCCCTTTCTCACGGGCCTGAAAACGGGGCAGGTTCTCTATGCGAAGGACGGCGGGGAGGAGGTGCTCTCCCCGGACGGCGGTTTTGTGGAGGTGCTGATGGATCGGGTGACGATCCTGGCGGAGACCGCCGAACAGGCTCATGAGATTGATCGGGATCGGGCGCGGGAAGCCCGGAAACGGGCGGAGCGGCGTCTGGAGGAACGGGATGCTCAGACCGACGTCGCCCGGGCGGAGGCGGCGATGAAGAGGGCGCTGAACCGGCTTCGTGTGGCGGAGCAGGCGCAGGGTTAAGCGTTCGGACAAAATCCCCGCGCAGGGGGTAACGGTAGGTCTAGCCATTCCTGTCTGACCTGGTCAAATTGATCAAATCAAATTGACCTGGTCAAACCAGGTCAGATTTGGATGACTACAAAGAAGCAACAGACAAGAATGTCTGTTCCACCAGGCTCTTGCAAGATGATAACAGGGAGTGATGAATATGGGGAAATTAATGGATGGCCCTCCGGGTCCGGGAAAACCCGCGCAGGCCGAAGGAAAGCACTCATGGCGCTGGGGCGAAGACATCGTGATCGTGTTGGCTGTTTTGACGCTGTGGCCCGCGATTCTTGGATGGTCCGGGATGTTCTATCAACTCCTGCAGATCGCGGCGTTGGCCGTGTTGGTGGGGATCCTCGTGCGCCGGATCGGAAGATTCCGGGCGGAGAAAAAACGGATGCGACCCAATTGAATCGGTTTGAACGTGTTGATTTTTAAGATAAAAACGGTCGGGCAAGCGATTGCCCTCCTACGCAAAACCGTAGGAGGCGAATTCTTTCGCCGACCTTTTGTTGGTCCCTCCATTTAAGAAAAGGGGGACGAACATGGTCCTTTTTACCTTTAGTCGCGCCGGGGGAACCTCCGGCTTTTATGCAAAGGAAATGAATGATGATCTCAGCGTTGTGGAAGAGAGCGTGCTTCGCCTTCAGTCTCGCTGTGCTCGGAGGGCTTATGGGATGCGCCTCGGACGAAGGGAGTCCGGTCGGCGCGCAGCTTCTGAAGGGGAGGGATTTCGGAAACGTCGTGCCGCTCGATCCGATAGCGGCCGCGCGGGATAGTTCTTTTCGCGTCCCGATGAGTTTGGGAAAGGGAAGGAATCTCGCGGGACGCGCCGGAGACCTGACCGCGAAAACGCTTCTGCTGTTCCCGGCTTCCAGCTTCTCCGATGCGGTTCGGGAGGCCCAACTCGAGGAGGTGGAACTTCAATTGGTTTCGGATCGGGCATTCGGAGCCGAATCGGAAACGGACGAGTTTCAGCTTGCCCTCTACACCGTGCTGTCCGAGTGGTCGGAGGAGGAGGTGCTTTCGGATGCGCCGCCGGCGTATGATCCGCAGGCCCTGTGTTTTGTTCCCATCGAAGCATCGGATTCGGATACGATCACGTGTGTCCTGCCTCTGTCCCTTGTGCAGGGATGGATGGATTCCACCGCCGAAGCAAATTTCGGGATGTTGATCGCGCCCGCTTCGCCGGAGGATGCTTCCTTCATGAAACGTTTTGGCTCCTCGGAATATGGAACCGCGCCGCTGCTTCGGATCCGATATACCGAAGACGGGGTGGTGGATTCGACGACCGTGCGTCCCTCGGAGGATGCGACGCTCGTGGATCGGGCATCGCCGCTTGATACGGAGGGGAATCTGATCCTCGCGGACGGCGATGTGTACCGGAGCCTGCTTTGGTTCGATCTCCCGGAGGTGGACTCGCTCGTGACGGTAAATTCGGCGGTGCTGAGCTTAGAGGTGGATCCGGAGCGTTCCTTCGTGGAACAGATGGTTGTGGAGGTTTGGCCCGCGGCTGAGGCATCGTGGGAGGAGGAGGCTTTGAGGACCGAATTCTCCGGCGATCCGCCCTGGGCCGTCGTCGACGATACCACCGACGTCGTATCCATAGATATCCGATTGACGGTGCAGGATTGGCTCCGCGATCCTTCGGCGAACATCGGGATATTGCTCCGGTCCACCGGAGAGCAGGAGAACATCTTCACCGTGTTTTTTGGAAATCCCCGACTTCGCATTACCTATTCGGAGCCGCCGGGCACAGAGACTTTGCCATGAGACGAACCACTGCTTACAACGGATAACCACGGATAACCACGGAATAGCACGGAGATGCTTTTTTTTCCTGTGTGCTTCCGTGAAATTCCGTGGTAAAAAAAGAAGGGAACAATCCACCATGAAAAAAACGACGATCTGGATTGCGACAGGGATCGTATGGAGCCTGATCTGGGGCACAAGCTGGGGAGGCTCCATCTTCTCGATGGGGGAGATGGGCGTCTTGGACGAAGGATTGGGCGCCAAAGCGCGCGCGATGGGAGGCCCTGCGGTTGCGCTGGTCAGCAGCGATCATTTCGGCCGGGGAAATCCCGCGCTGTTGGGCGATCTCACGAAGGTCGGGATTCATTTGACCTTTGCCGGGGAGCAGTGGCACGTGGAGGACAACGCAGGAGAGCAGGGCGATTTTGCATCGGAGCGCGTGCGCACCTTCCAGTTCGGAGTGCCTGTCGGGTATGGAACGACGCTCAGCCTCGGGCTTTTCCCATACAGCGAGGTCCAATTCGATGTGGCCGATTCAGACTCGATCAACGCGCTTGTGTACGACCGGCACATTCAGGGAAGCGGCGGCCTCCGATCCATCTCGCTCGAAGCGGGGAAGCGCTTTGGAGATCGGCTGCTCTGGGGACTTTCCGCGCATCGCATCTTCGGCACCATCCAAGTGACCTATCTCAGAGACTTCCGGGATGCCTCCTTAGAGGATACGAGAGATGTCTGGGGCCGGTCACACGCAGGATGGCAGTTCGGAACCGGCGTGGTCTATGAGATCGCAAAACACTGGAGCATCGCGGGGGCCTATACCGCAAAAGCCCCGATAGACCGAACCACGACCATGGAAACGAACTTCGGAGCAACAAGCGAGCAGCGCACGGATGAAATAGAACTTCCGGCTTCGCTGGCCTTTGGGATCGCGGGAACCGGCATCCAAAAACTGCTCATGCACGCCGACCTCAGGATCGCCTTTTTCGAGCATCTGAACGAGCACGAAAATACGCGCAATACCCTCGATCTTTCGATGGGCACGGAACTGCTCCCCGCTGGTGATCTGACCGCTCCGTATTACCGGAGGATCCCGCTCCGACTGGGCTTCCGGTGGCGACAGCTCCCGAATCAGACGGGGCCGGATGAGAAGGGCGTGGACGAGGTGCTGATGGGATGCGGATTCGGCTTGCCCTTGGCGGAACAGCGCGGGATGTTGGACGTTTCCTTTGAGGTGGGCAAGCGTGGTATGCTTTCCGAGAACGGCGCGGAGGAGATTTTCTACCGGCAGACGGTCTCGTTCTCCGGGTGGGAGAAGTGGTTCGAGAGGAAGGGGAAGTAGGGACGGCTCCCCATTTCGGATTGGGGATTTCGGATTTCGGATTGGAGATTGGATCCCGGAGGCACGGAGGCACGGAAAACCCAAGATGGAGGGCGAGCGTACAACCCAAAATTTGTGAATAATCCAGGATAGGAAGTTCAGGAAACATCCTGCTTATTTCCGCAAGACTGTAAGTTTTTTCAGGTTAGATCCCCCAAATCCGTGCACCAACTTTGCGGACACTCCGTTAGGTGCACGTAGCTATGCAG
>JAUWMS010000354.1 GCA_030613045.1 Candidatus Latescibacterota bacterium
ACGATGGAGAACTTCGGCTACGTCTTCTGCAAAGCTTTGGAGGGGCTCTTTATCGACCGAATGGATCAGAACGAGGAGATCACGGCCAAGTTCCTGAACGAGAATCCGTTCCGCGAGGCCGTCAGCCAACACCTCCTCAAGGAGGTTTACGAGAAGATACGCATGGAAGAACCGTTACAAGGTGGTGTGGGCATATAGCGAGACGCTGTACCTGACCGTTGCTCACCCGCACGTTGGCGGGCACACCAGTTATTACGAGCGGCTGCTGAAAAGCCGGGACAAGACCGGCAAAGTGAGGGTAAAACTATGACAGCCAGCGAACTCACCATAATTCTAGACACCATCCGCGGCCTTCCCGAAGAAACTGAAGTCGTGGAATTCAAAGAAGCAAAGGAAGGCTATCACTTCGACAAAATCGGAAAATATTTTTCCGCCTTGAGCAACGAAGCGAATCTCAAAGGTAAACCGCATGCCTGGCTCGTGTTCGGAATCGAGAACAAGCGCCACAGGATTGTCGGAAGCCGTTACCGGAGCAGCCGGAAACACCTTGACAGTTTGAAAGGCGAGATCGCCAATAAGACCACTAACAGAATTACTTTCATTGAAATTCACGAGCTTGCAACTGCGGATGGCCGGGTAGTGATGTTTCAGATACCAGCGGCTCCGAAAGGATTGCCGGTCGCATACGAAGGGCATTATTATGGCCGTGACGGCGAAGAATTATCACCGTTGAACCTCGAAGAAATCGAGCGGATACGGTCGCAGGCGAATGCGGACGACTGGAGCGCCGCAATTATTGACGATGCGGGCATGGATGATCTCGACGAACAAGCGATTGCAATTGCCCGCGCTAATTTCAAAAGTAAATTCTCCGACAAAGCCGCGGAAGTTGATTCCTGGGATGCCGTCACATTTCTGAACAAGGCAAAACTTGCCATCAAAGGCAAGATAACACGGACAGCCATCATCCTGCTTGGCAAAGAAGAATCGGAACATTTTATAGGCCCCGCGGAGGCGAAAATCCGCTGGCTTCTCAAAGATTCTCGCGGCAATGACAAGGATTATCTGATCGCCGGATGTCCTTTGTTGCTTGCCGTGGATAAAATTTACGCTAACATACGAAACTCGAAATACCGTTATCTTAAAGACGGCACGTTGTTTCCCGAGGAAATCGATCAATACGAACCATTTACAATACGAGAAGCGATTAACAACTGCATCGCCCATCAGGACTATTCTCTGGGAGGTCGCATCAATGTCGTGGAAATGGAAGATCAGCTCATTTTTACCAATCTGGGCAGTTTCATTCCCAGCGATGTTGAAAGCGTTGTGCGTGACAATGCGCCGGAAGAACATTATCGCAACCGTTTCCTATCAACCGCAATGTTCAACTTGAAAATGGTTGATACGGCGGGCGGCGGCATCAGAAAGATGTTCAATTTTCAGCGGCAGCGTTTTTTCCCCTTGCCCGATTACGACCTCTCCGAACAGCGGGTAAAAGTTACCATAACCGGCAAAGTGCTTGATATCGAATACGCCCGCATACTCGCGCGCAATTTGGAATTATCACTCGAAGAAATCATGCTTTTAGACAAGGTTCAGAAGAAGATCCCCCTGTCAAAGGCAGAGGAAAAGCACCTCAAAGCCCATAAACTCATAGAGGGCAGAAGGCCAAATTTCTTCCTTTCAAAAAATATGTCACAGGTAACAGGTCAGAAAGCTGTTTACTCAAAAAACAAAGCTTTTGAAAAGGCTTATTATCTTGATTTGATCATGAAGTCAATTGAAGAACATCGATTTCTGGAGCGAAAGGATGTTGACGAGTTACTCTGGGGAAAATTACCTGATTGGATGGATGATAAACAGAAAAAGATAAAAATCAATGATTTGTTGTCAGAACTACGAAAGCTTGGAAAAATTAGGAACAGTGGTAGCAGAAGAAAATCAGCTTGGGTAATTAATTGGTAAAAACTTAATAAAAACTTAATAAAAACTTAATAAAAACTTAATAAAATTCTTCAAAACCCGCGACTCTGATATTGACTAAGCCTTTAGGAATCAATTGCCTGAATCAGGAAGCTACCCAGCGGACAGCGAGTTGGAACAGCAAAAAAACGCGTCCCTTCGACTTTGCTCAGGGCAAGTTTTTCACCGCCACTTCATTTCATAACAAGGAGAATCAAGCTCATGTCCAAAACAGCTTCGGAAATCCCGGTTGAGATCGTTTTCGAGCCGGAAGGGAAAACCGTCCAGGCCTCGAAAGGAGCCACCATTCTGGAAATCGCCCGATCCGCGGGCATCCCCATCGAGGGGCCATGCGGCGGAGACGGCACGTGCGGGAAATGCCGGGTATTCGCTGTCGGGGGTTTGTCCGAATGGTCGGATGCGGAGAAAAAATTTCTCTCCGACGAGGACCGGGCACGAGGCATTCGATTGGCCTGCCAGGCGCGGGTGCGCTCCAATGTCACGGTGGAAGTTCCCCGCACCACCCAGTTGATCGCCCAGCGGATCCTCGACTCCGGCGCGGGGCGGGAGGTTCCGTTAGATCCCGACACGAAAGCCCATTCGTTGGCGCTCCCCAAACCCACCCTGGAAGACCAACGAACGGACTTCGAGCGCATCAAGCAGACGCTCCCGTTCGATGGGGAACTTCGGGGAAGGCTTCCGCTGCTGAGGACGCTGCCCCGCATCCTCCGGGACCATGACTTCGAGATCACCGCAGTGTGCTCCGACGGCGAACTGATCCACGTTCGCGGCGGCCGCGCTGCTTCTCCGGTATATGGCATAGCCTTCGACATCGGCACCACCACGGTGGTGGGCTATTTGATAGACCTCACCACGGGCGAGCAGATCGGGGTGTCCGCTTCGATGAATCCGCAAGTCGTGTACGGCGACGACGTGATAGCCCGTCTGAGCTTCGTCATCGAGGACGAGGACGGACTGCAGAAGTTGCACCGCGCGATTATCACCACACTCAACGAGATCACCGAAACCTTGGCCGGGCAGGCTCATATCACCCCCGACGACATCTACGAAATGGCCATTGTGGGCAACACGTGTATGCACCACCTCTTCCTGAACATAGATCCAAGCCAGCTTGCCCCTTCTCCCTTCGTTCCGGTCATATCCGAGCCTCTGTGGGGGCACGCCGAGGAATTGAACCTCAGCGTTTATCCTCAGGCGCACGTGCACATCCTTCCCAACATCTCCGGATACGTGGGTGCGGACATCATCGGCGACGTGCTCGCCAGCGGAATTTTCGACACAGAGGACAACGTGGTTTTAGTGGAGATCGGCACCAACGGCGAGATTGTCTTCTCCGCCAGGGGAAAGATGGTCGCCTGCGCCACGGCCGCCGGTCCCGCGTTTGAGGGCGCCCGTATCTCGTGCGGCATGCGCGGCGCGCCCGGGGCCATCGATCAGGTGGTCTTCGGAGACGATGTGGAATACACGACCATCGGAAATGCCCGGCCGAGAGGACTGTGCGGCTCCGGACTTTTGGACGTGGTGGCTGAGATGGTGCGGGTGGGCGTCGTGGATTCGAGCGGCCGCCTCGTGGATCCGGACGATCGGGATCTGTCCGCTCCGGATCCGATCCGGGCGCGCATCCGGGCCGGGGAAAACGGCAACGACTTTCTCCTCGTGCCCGCAGAAGAGGGCGAAGACGGCCACGCGCTGCATATCACCGCTAAGGATGTCCGGGAGCTTCAACTGGCGAAAAGCGCCATCCGCAGCGGCATAGATATCCTGATGGAGGAGATGGGGGTAAGCGCTTCGGGTCTTTCCCGCGTCCTGCTCGCCGGTGCGTTTGGCAATTATCTCCGCAAGGAAAGCGCGTCGGCCATCGGCCTGTTGCCTTCGATTCCCGTGGAGAAAATCCATTCCATCGGAAACGCCGCCGGAGAGGGCGCCAAACTCGCCCTGATCTCTCAGACGGAGCGAAAGCGCGCGGTCTGGCTGGCCCGTGAGATCCAATACATCGCGATTTTTACTCGGATGGATTTTATGGAAAAATTTACGGACAATATTTTTTTTTTAAACGTAAAACGTAAAA
>JAUWMS010000141.1 GCA_030613045.1 Candidatus Latescibacterota bacterium
GAGATAAACGCTTGTTCCGATCCGTTCAGAGAGGTCAGGTAGCGATAATACAAGGCCAGGCGCTCAATGCCTGTGGAGGAAATTTTTCGGCTCATGGGAAAAACCCTATCGTGACAGATGTCACAAACAATGAGAAAAAAATACTGCCGTTCTCGGGCAGGCACTCCATGACGCTAAGAAAGCATAAAAACTATTCAAAAACAGCCTCCGGAGAAACCGTGCAGATGGGAGGCTAATTTTGCAAAGATACGGAGATTCAAAAAAAAAGTCAAGAGAATAGGTCTGGTGTCCTCGGATAAAATAAAAAAAGTGTGCTATCCCGGCCCCTCGATCTTACAAAACACCAAGAGCAAATTCCTTCAGGGGCGCATACACGGCTCCGGTGGGTCTCAACTCGCTCTTCATCGCCACGATGCGCGCCACCGAAACCGTCTCCGGGCCGAACTCCATCCGCTCGACAACGGACATCAAACGCTCCATCCCCCGCTGCCCCTTCACGCGCCCGATGGTCAGATGCGGTGAGAACTTTCGCGTCTCTTTCGGAAAATGCAAGCGGGACAACTCCTCCTCCATGTTTTTGTACAACTTCTTCATCGCTTCGGGAATCTCCAGTCCGATCCAGAGCACCCGGGGCCGCCGGATATTCGGAAAGACTCCAAGCCCCGTCAGCGTGATCCGAAACGGCTCGATGATCTCCGTCGCCTTCCGGATGCCGACGAAGAGATCCGACAAACGCCCTTCCTCCACATCGCCGAGGAATTTCAGCGTCAAATGGAGATTTTGAGCAGACACCCACCGAACCGCCGCGTCCGTCTTTCTGAGATCGGAGAGCAGCGTATCCGCCTTATCCTGAATTGCCTCCGGCAAGGCGATGGCGATGAACGTTCTGAGCGTTACGGGTTTCATCGAATCAGATTCCTCCCCCGTGCGTAGCAGGCTCAACCAACACCCGCCTCACCAGATCCAATCCCGCCTGAGCCGCCCTTTGCTTATTGACCCATCGCTCGTTCCCGAATTGAAATTTTTTGGAGAACGTATTCTCAGCCGTGGAGATTCCCATAAAAACAAGCCCAACCGGTTTCTCCTCGGTCCCGCCCGAAGGTCCGGCGATTCCGGTGACGGACAAGGAGATATCCACGTTCGAGCGCATCCGCACCCCCGAAGCCATCGCCTCGGCCACCGGAGCGCTGACCGCGCCATGAGCCGCGATCAGGCCCTCCGGCACGCCCAACAATTCCACCTTCGCCCGATTGCTGTACGCCACGATCCCCCGCTCGAAATAGCCCGAACTGCCGGGTACGTCCGTGATCCGACTGGCAATCAGCCCGCCGGTGCAGGATTCCGCCACCGCGATCCGCCAGCCCTTCTTCATCAGCATCTCGCCGACAACCGCTTCGATGGTCTGATCCCCCTCGCCGTAAAGAAACGTCCCCACTCGTTCCCGAATCTCAGCGGCCATCTTCTCAACCTGCTCCTGTACGCCAGCCTCCCCCTCGCCCTGCACCGTGATGTGGAGATCCACGCCAGCCAGCCCGGGCAGAAAAGCGAGACACTCTATGTTTGGCAAATCTTTCAACCGCTCGTACAACGCAGACTAACTGATCCCGGTGCTCCGCCGCGTGTGCTGAACGATGGGGTGTCCGAATCCCGAACGTTTCAGGATAGGAAGTACGCTGTGCTCCAAAAGCCCCTTCATCTCACGGGGCACGCCGGGCAACAAAAATAGGTGTTTGCCCGCTTCCTTCAAATACAGCCCTGGAGCCGTGCCCCAGCGATTCTCAAGCGCAACTACCCCCTCCGGGACCATCGCCTGATCCACGTTGGACGAGGGCATCTCGATCCCCCGATGTGCAAATCGCGCCCGAACCTGTTCGAGCACCTCTTCGTTCAGAACCAGCTTTCGGCCGAAGCACTCCGCAAACACGTGGTTGGTCATATCGTCGTGCGTAGGCCCCAATCCCCCGGTGACAATCACCACCTCGGCCCGCGCCCACGCTTGTTCGAAAGCCTGCGCGATCCGATCCCGGTCGTCCCCCACCGATGTAATCCACGTTAGTGGAATGCCGATCCCGGACAGACGCGCTCCGATAAACGCCGAATTGCTATCCACAATCCGGCCCGAAAGAATCTCATTTCCTATGGTGATGACTTCTGCGTTCAAGGAATGTCTCCTGAGTAAAACTGAAAGTGAGAAAGTGGGAAAGTGGGAGGGGTCTCGCCGTCTCACTTTCTCACTTTCTTCCCTTTTCACGGGGAAAGCTTCTGCTCATGGAACAACTCGAAATTAAAACACAAACCTCTCAAGAAGTTGCAGAACCACGTTGGTATAGATCCCCGCAATCAGATCGTCCACCATCACGCCCCATCCGGCTTTAAGCCTTTGAGAACGATGCGCCGGAAAGGGTTTGACAATGTCAAAAAGACGGAAAATAAAAAAACCGAGGACAGCGACCCGCACCGTCCTCGGCAGAAAAAGAAGCGCAACCCACATTCCCACGATTTCGTCAATCACAATCCGACCGGCATCATGTCCCCACAGAGACTCGGCTGAGGTGGCGGCCCGTACGCCGATGAAAAAAAAGATCAATGTGATGCCGACCCACACCATCGGGGGCCATTCGGGCAGTAGAACATACAGCAAAAGTCCAAGAAGGCTTCCGGCCGTCCCCGGCGCAACCGGCGCAACTCCGACGCCTCCTCCGGAAGCGATCCAGGAGAACAAACGGCCGTTTCTTTTGGATCTATCCAAATTACTCAACCGCTGTGTACCTCCGAAGGCCGAGAAATCTCCCCGTGCTTTTTGGGCGCCGTTTCCCGGTGGTCCCAAAAATAACGAATGGCGGAAATCACCGTCAAAAACGCGACGAACGCTACCAGCCCATTCAATGCACTGGACACCCAGGCTCCTTCTAAGCCATCGTAAGCGAACCGGCGCAGGGTGCTTTCTATACTGACATAAGTTAAGATAACGAAGATCACCGTCAATTGAACGGTGGTCTTCCATTTAGCCAGCCTTGAAGTCACTACCTGGCGTCCATTGTACAGGGCAACCATCCGAAACCCGGTGACAAGCACATCGCGGCCTACAATCACGACGACCAACCACATCTCCACCAGCCCAAGCACGACAAAGGCGATCAATGCGGCCGAGGCCAGAATCTTATCCGCGAGGGGATCCAGAAAACGCCCCAACGTTGTCACGGAATTCCCTCTCCGCGCTAAGTACCCGTCGTACAGATCGGTAAGGGAAGCGATGGTAAAAACCAACAGAGCCATCCACTTCCAACCCCATCCACTTGCGAAGAGGCACGCCATAAAAACCGGCGTCAGCAGAATGCGGGACGCCGTCAGCGCATTGGGGATGTTTATACTCTTGGACATAAAGCTTTCCTTTTACCCATTTCGGATTGCGGATTCTCGCATTTCGCACTCCGATCTTGCCTCTCTATTTTCCAAGCGACGCCCCTAAAGCCTCCGCAATCTGCGCCCTTTCGACGGGCCTGGTCATGTCCATCACGTAAATCTCCCGATTCCCATCCCGCTTGGACACAAATACAATTTTTTTGCCGTCCGGCGAAAACGAAGGCGTGTCATCGTCCACCTCGTTGATCGTCAGGCGCTGCTGATGCGAACCGTCCGACGCCATCGTGTAAATTTCAGCTCTCACGTCCCGCCAGGACACAAACACAATGCTTTTGCCGTCCGGGGAAAAAGAGGGTTCATAGTCCCCCGCTTTGTTGGCCGTCAGACGTCGCTGTTTGGAACCGTCCGAACGCATCACGTAAATCTCGATATCCATATCCCGTGCGGACAGAAATACAATCTGTTCGCCGTCCGGCGAGAAGGCGGGAAAGCGGTCGTCCGCCCTGTTGTCCGTCAGACGCCGCTGATCGGAGCCGTCCGACTTCATCACGTAAATCTCCCAATTCCCATCCGGCCTGGACGGAAAGAGTATCTCTCCGCCATCCGGGGAAAACAAAGGTTCACAATCCTCCACCCTATTGTCCGTCAGACGCCGCTGATCAGAGCCGTCTGATTTCATCACGTAAATCTCCTCATTCCCATCCCGCCTGGACACAAACACAATCTGTCCACCGTCCGGGGAAAAGGAGGGAGACTCATCGTCCGTCTCGTTATTCGTCAGACGCCGCTGATTCGAGCCGTCCGATTTCATCACGTAAATCTCCCGATTCCCGTCCCGTTTAGACACAAACACAATTTCTTCGCCGTCCGGGGAAAAGGAAGCATCCACATCTTCCTCCTCGTTAAACGTCAGACGCCGCGGCTCGGAACCGTCCGACGCCATCACGTAAATCTCGGAATTCCCGTCCCGCCTGGACCGGAATACAATCTGTTCGCCGTCCGGAGAAAAAAAAGGATCGTAATCCCCCGCCTCGTTCATCGTCAGGCGCCTGGTCTCACAGCGCTCCAGCCCAAGAACCCCGTAGATCCAAACAACCAACTCCTCGTCGTCCGCCTTCGGTGAGTTCAGAGTCAACAATTGCCTGTATTCGAAAAGTGCCTCTTTATCTTTTCTCAAACGAAGATACGTCTGCGTTAGATAGTAATGCACCACATCATTGTCTGGCTTTCTATGCACTGCGTTTGTAAATGCGGCCAGCGCCTCGTCGTAATTCCTCCATCTCAGGGCTCGCTTTCCCTTCTCAATATCCTTGTCCGTTCCGCAACCTCCCATCTGGCTCAACCCCATCAGAGCGAGCACAAACGCCACAAACACGGCTTTTTCTCTTGTCATTGTTTTGTCTTCTTTTTGCGAGGTATTGAGAATAGCCGGAGATCCCCTTTATCACTCACGTGAAAAGATAACGCCCGTCCTCTGCACTACTAATGCGCAAAATCTTGGTTTTTGGCAAGGTTTTTGTTGAGCGAGGATGGGTTGGATTGTTCGAATTTCCGGATAGGCGCATTTTGTTTAATCCTTGAAAATCCGTGGGTTCCGTGTCCCATTGCTTTTGGGATTTGGTTGCCGCTTTGCCGCGCTGTGGTCTCCGCGGCGTATGGCGATGTTGGTCCTCCCGTCAAGATTACTCCATTTCCCTCCGCCCCTCCAATGCCCGGGTCAGCGTCAACGCATCGGCCCACTCCAGATCGCCGCCCATCGGAAGCCCCCGGGCCATCTGCGAGACTTTTGTGCCCAAGGGGCTGATCAGCTTCTGCAGATACAAAGCCGTGGCCTCTCCCTCCACACTCGGATTGTTGGCCAGAATCACCTCCTGGACCCCGTCCCGAATCCGATGCAGCAACTCCTTGATCCGCAGATCATCCGGGCCGATGCCGTCCAGCGGAGAAAGCACGCCCCCAAGCACATGATATACCCCCGAAAACGCTCCGGTTCGCTCCAAAGCCAGCACATCGCTCGGCTCTTCGACCACACAGATCATCGTTCGCTCCCGCTTGGGATCGGAGCAGATCGGACATGGATCCTGATCGGTCATATTGAAGCACACAGAGCAGTATCGCACATGGTCCTTCATCGCCACAATCGCATCGGCTAACGCCTGCGCTCGTTCCCGCTCCATCTTCATCAGATAAAACGCCAACCGCTGGGCCGTCTTGCGCCCGATCCCGGGAAGTTTTCCAAACTCCGTCACGAGACGTTCCACCGAACTCGAGCCAAATTCCTTTACATGGAGCACATCCATATTTTCTACCTTGCCACGCAGAAAAAAATACACTTCTGGTGAATTTGTGAGTGGTGATCGGGAGCGACACATAATACGCAAGACGCACTCCGCGCTTTATCCGGCCATCCCCGACAGTTTCATCATCCCCTGAGGCATCAGGGCATTGGTGGCCTTGCTCATCTCCTCTTCGGCCAACTCCTGCGCCCGATCCCGCGCCTGCTTGATGGCGGCTACGACGAGATCCTCCAGCATCTCCACGTCCTCCGGATCCACCACCTCCGGATCGATCTTGACTTCGAGCACGTCCTGCCGGCCATTGGCCACCACCGTGACCATCCCTCCGCCTGCGCTGCCCTCTACTTTTTTATCCAGCAACTCGTCCTGCACCTTCGCTAACTTCGCCTGCAACTTCTGAGCCTGTTTCATAATCCCGGTCATGCCCTTTGCCATGCTGCTATCCTCCCACGAGTTCTCCGTTGAATGTTTCCACAATATCCCGAACGACAGGTTCTTTCTCGTACAAACGACCGAGAAAATCTTTTTTATCTCCTTTTTCTCGCGTCCCGGCAGGCGCTTCCGTCCATTTTGGTGGGGATTCTTCCACCCGGGAGGCAGTCGGTCCGGGCCTCACCATCTCCTCACAGACGACACACTGAATACGCAACCGCTCGGAGAAACGTTCAGTTAAGATGGTCTCCACAATCTTTTTATTCTTGGTTATTACATCCATGTGAAAAGCGTCTCCCGAACCAAATCCCAATTGAAGCACGCCGTCGGCCACGTGGATCGGCTTTCCATCCGCGAGAAACGAACCCAGCGTAATTTTTTTTCGTTTCGTTTCGTCCACGATCTCGGAGCTGTGCTTTGTAATCGCTTCTAAGGACACGGTCTCGCCAACGCGCAGAGTTTCCAAGGGAGAGGGAGAAGGAACGCTTGCTGCCTCGGCGCGCTTTTCCTCCTTTATCCCTGTCTTTTTCGGTGTGGAATAGGAAGCTGTCGTCCTGGCTTCACCCTTGGGCTCCTCGATCTTTCTGGGTCTATCTATTTTGGAATT
>JAUWMS010000365.1 GCA_030613045.1 Candidatus Latescibacterota bacterium
ATCCAGGGCAAGGGCACGGTGAGCTGGCGCACCACGTACGGCTTGGGCGGGGACATTTCTCCGACGGTATTGCGCGACGGGCGCGTGCTTTTTTCAAGCGGACAGCGCAGTCGCTTCGGGCTGATGACGATCACGTGGGCCGGGGACAATCTGAATCCGTTCTACGGAAACCACGCGCCTCCGAGGATGAAGACGATGGCCTGCGAGATGCCGGACCGCCGGGCGTTGGTCTTCGTGGAATCGGACGGAGACACGCCGGGCACCGGGGGACGGTTGGCGCAGGTATCCTTCCGGCGACCCCTGCACAGCCACGAGGTGCTGAGTCAAGAAGGACGTTATCGGACGCCGCACCTTCTTCCGGACGGGGGATTGGCCGTATCCCATACCTCCGGCTCGGAAAGCTACGGGGTCTTCGTCTTCGACTTCGAGCAGGGAGGTCCGGGACGCCAGATTTACGACGATCCGGCCTGGAACGACGTGGATGCCATGCCGATCCATCCACACCCCGAACCCCTGGCCCGCATTCCGATGTTAGAGTTTGCGTCGGTGCTGGACATAGGAGGCTTCAAGGGAGCGGGACAGTTGCACTGTATGAGCGTGTACGATTCGGACCGGCCGGAGGTCAGGCAGATCGAACCCGGTCGGGTGAAATGGGCGCGATTCATAGAGGGCGTGCCGGTTCGGACCTCTGAACAAGAGGAAAGCGGGAAAGTGGGAAAGTGGGAAAGTGGGAAAGTGGGAGACACCCCTTTTGAATTTCAGATTTCGGATCCTGCAATCCGCAATCCGCAATCCGCAATCCGCAATCCGAGGAGGGGGGCAGTGGGTGGGGAGTGGCCGCCGACGTTTGTGAGGACGCGCATACTGGGAGAAGTTCCGGTGGAGTCCGACGGCTCTTTTTTTGTGAACGTAATTGGAAATGCCCCGTTTTTTATTCAGATTCTGGACGAAAATAAAAAGGTGCTGCACACCATGCGGGCTTGGGCGTGGGTGCGCTCTGGAAGTCAGCGGGGCTGTATCGGATGCCACGAGGATAAGGAATTGGCGCCGGAGAACCGGGCCACGCAGGCATTGCTCAAAATGCAGCCCAGCTTCCTTCCGGAGAAGCAACGGCTTGGGGTGGGATGGGAACCTCGTTGAATTTTGGATTGGGGATTTCGGATTTCGGAATAAAATCTCACCGCAAAGCCGCGGAGATCGCAAAGAACTTCAAGACCCGGGTTTTGTCTTTCTTTGCGTCGCTTCGTTCATCTTGGTAAAATGGTTTTATTATTGCAGGGGAAATTGAAAACTTTTCCCCTCATGATCCGAAGCAATCCTAGCGGAAAAATTTTTTGCATGAGCGTCGTGGACCAGACATTC
This sequence comes from Candidatus Latescibacterota bacterium, assembly GCA_030613045.1. Classification (GTDB taxonomy): domain Bacteria; phylum Latescibacterota; class 4484-107; order 4484-107; family 4484-107; genus 4484-107. The sequence goes on from JAUWMS010000365.1 coordinate 1,363, forward strand.
TTGTCTGTTCAGCTTTATGGTCATCCAGGTCAGACAAGAATGTCTGACCTACTAATCCCTGCGAAATGACTGCACTTTTATGACTTTTGCAGGAGGCTCAGGAGGTAAAAAAGTGTTGAAGAAAAAAGAACCGATGATCACCTTCTGGATCGCTTTGTGCATCACCGTTTGGCCTATAATCGGGGCCGCTTCAGAGCTTCCCGTCTTCACGGATGTGACCTCCGAAGCCGGGATCAATTTCACTCACAGCTTTGGCGATGAGCACATGAGTTCCATCCTTGAGGCGACAGGTCCGGGCTGTGCCTTCCTGGATTACGATATGGACGGACAGTTGGATATCTATGTGGTGAACGGCTCCTATCTGCCCGATATCAACGATCCGTATCCAAAGGGCCGCGATCCCAAGAAGGAGCTGTTCAATCACCTCTACCGGAACAACGGAGACGGAACGTTCAAGGACGTTACCCGGAAAGCGAAAGTGGGCGATACAGGATACGGAATGGGCGTGGTGGTTGGGGATTACAACAACGACGGCGCCCCGGATATTTACGTGGCCAATTATGGCCCCAATGTCCTCTATCGCAATAACGGGGACGGAACGTTCGGCGACGTGACGGAGGAAGCGGGCGTAGGGTGTGCCCAGTGGAGCGTCCACGCCACCTTCCTGGATTACGACAACGACGGGCACATTGACCTCTACGTGGGGAACTATCTCGAATTCGATCCGGGATACCGGTATTTCTTCGGCCCGGAGGGATTCCCCGGTCCCTTAGCTTACGAGGGGCAACCGGACGTGCTTTACCACAACAACGGGAATGGCACCTTCACCGAGGTGACGAAGAAGGCAGGGTTGTATCACCCCGAGGCACGGGCGATGAGCGTCACCTCCGCCGACTTCGACAACGACGGGGATATGGATATTTTTGTGGCCAACGACGCGATGGAGAACTATCTCTATCGGAACAACGGAGACGGGACTTTTGCCAACGTGGCGATGGAAATGAGCGTAGGGCTTGGGGAGTTCGGAGAGGCGACTTCGGCGATGGGGCCGACGTTCGAGGATATTGACAACGACGGCGATCTGGATTTGTTCGTCCCGGATATGGGATACTGCTGTCTGTATCGCAACGACGGGGACGTCTTCGTGGAGATCACCGCCGCGGCGGGCATTGCCGAAGTATGCGGCCAGTACACCAGTTGGGCGGGCGCGGTCTTCGATTACGATAACGACGGGTACCGGGACATCTTCATCAGCAACGGAGACGCGCATCACGCCTATCCGGAGGAAGACCTGCTTTTCAGAAACAATCACAATGCAACGTTTACGGACGTTTCTCTGCGTTCCGGAGACTATTTCAGCAAGGCGGAGTATATCGGGCGCGGCGCCGCCGTGGGCGATTACGACAACGATGGCGACCTCGACATTTTTGTGCTGAACGTGAACGGTTCGGCGATCCTGCTCCGCAACGAAGGGGGGAATCGTCACCATTACCTCAGCGTACGAACCGTCGGCACGAAGAGCAATCGGGACGGGATCGGGGCACGCATTCAGGTGACGGCTGGAGATTTGAAACAAATCGCCGAAATACGGGCCGGAGCCAACTACCTTTCTCATAACGACTCCAAGGCGCATTTCGGATTGGGAGCGCACGCGCAGGTGGATCGTCTGGAGATTCGATGGCCCAGCGGGATCGTGCAGACGCTCCGGGATGTGAAGGCGGATCAGATTCTTACGCTGACGGAGCCGGAGGAATAAAGATTTCCAAAGTCTCCAAGACTTTGGAAATCTGAGTACAAAGTGGAACACTGAACGCGGAGAGTTCAAATGATCACAGAAAAAGCGTTGAAAGATACAGTGGATCGCATTGTGGAGAAGATTCATCCTGAAAAGATCATCGTTTCTGGTTCGTGCGCCAAGAGCCTGTCCCACGCGAACGACTTGGACCTCTTTGTGATCCTTGAAAGCTCGGACCCGCCTCACGAGAGAATCACCCGAATACGAAAGGCTTTGAGACCTCATCGTATTCCCATAGATATACTGGCCTATACGCCGGATGAGGTGGCCGTCTTCCAAAATGCCCGGGGGACCTTCGTAAACGATGTCCTCGAAAATGGGAAGGTGCTTTATGGATAAAGGAAAACAGATTTCCAAAGTCTCCAAGACTTTGGAAATCTAAGCTGATTGGAAATCTAAACTGAATCGAGAAAGACAAATGGTAAGACAAAAAACACCTATCCTCGCCGATCACTATTATCACATTTACAACAGAGGTAATCAAAGGGAAGACATCTTTCTTGAGAGAGAGAACTATATTTATTTTTTGAAAAAATTCCGCCAGTATTTCGGCGGGATAACAGACACATTATGCTATTGTTTAATGCCGAATCACTTCCACTTCCTTCTAACCTGCATTATTCATAAACTTCAGCTATGAAGGCCGGAAATTCAGGAGGCCAAATAAACCCGTAAACGGGTAACTCCGACACCCGATGAGCCGGAGGCCAATAGAGAGACGGAGTTCCCGCTTTAGCGGTCTATAACCTGGATTATTCGCAAATCTGTGATTTCATGCCCA
>JAUWMS010000024.1 GCA_030613045.1 Candidatus Latescibacterota bacterium
CGGTTCCATCAGATCGAACAGCCCTCCGGCGTGATACACGTCCGCGTGGGAGAGCACCACGGAGGTCAACGCGGAGGGCCGAACGCCGAGCTTGGACATATTCTCGAACAACAAGGGAGCCTTCTCGCCGGTGTTGAATAACAGATCGTCGCCCACCAAACAAGAAAAACCCCAATCGGAAGTCAGGCCCTCTACCATGCTTTTGTTGTCATAGATCACTTTGAGTTGCAACGGACACCTCCTTTTTTGTCGGTGAGTGGTGACCGCGGGTTTTACCAATCACCAATCACCATTTTACCAATCACCAGAAGTGGCGCGAACTATCTTATAGCCTCGACAACCTTCTCCCGGTCAGCGGCTTTCCAGTCCATAAGGTGGAAGTAATCGTAGAAACAGACGCCCGCCAAGCCCTTCTGACGACACACTTCGATCTGCGACACCAAGGTCTCCGCGGTCTGGTCCCAGATCAGGCCCAACCCCATCAGGAACTCGGCCTCTTTCGCGGCAGCCAATCCGCCCACAGCCGATTCCTCGATCATATCCAAGTGCGGCGTGTACTGCATGGTGATCACGTAGTCCAAATATCCTCTGTCGCACCAGGTCGGCCAATCCTGAAAGATAGCCCAGTAGCGCCGGCCGTGGTGCACCTTTCCCATCTTCTCCCCGCGCACAATACGGTTGAGAGCCAGAGGCCGATCCGGGGAATCCACCACGTGTCGCCCGATCTGAAAGAGGGCGGCCGAGACCTTTTTGCCCGCCTCCCTCACCTTTTCGGAGACGCGTCTCACGAAATCGCTCATTCCCTCGGCGTTGAACCGATTCCAGGCGTCCCACAGCTCGGAACCCTCGTCGAGCTCAATCGGATCCGCTCCGTAGGTGCGCCGGAACTGCTCACGATGATAGTCGCAGTAACAGGGCGTATGGGGATAGCGGATGTAGTCGAGGTGGAAGCCGTCCACCGGGTAGCGCTCGATGATCTCTCCGACGAGCGACAACATATACTCCTGCGACTCCGGCCTCAGCGGACACAGGGCTGGGTTGCCATCCCCCATATCAATGGGATTGCCATGCCAATCTACTGCGTGAAGCTCCGGATGCACGTTCGCACCGTCGCCCCAAAAGCAGAACCAGGGATGAATCTCAATCCCCTTCTCCTTCGCCTCCCGGCAGAAGACGGAGAACAAGTCCCAACCGTAGTAGTTCTTCTCGATTTCGCTCGTGTACCCGTTCGTGTTGTCGTTGGTTCTCACGCACGGGAGCATGAGGTTACATCCCATCTCGGCTAAATCCGAGACGATCCCGGATATCTGCGCCTCTCCCTCAGAGGGATCCCTGGAGATCCTTTTTCGGAAGCCTCCCTCAAGCGCGATCCAAAACGCCTTTTTCTCGAATGTGCTCATAATGTCCTTCCTCCCTTCTAAGTATCTAAACAAAATTGTTTTCTTATGCTCACCGCAGAGACGCGGAGAGCGCAAAGCACTTCAAAACCTTGCCTGTGGGTTTTCTCTGCGTCCTCTGCGTCTCTGCGGTGAAATTGTAGTTTAATTCAACCCATCATTTATATCTCTATGCTCCATCCTGCGCCGATATCAAGAAAATCCTCCCCATATTCCTTCCTGAATAATTGAATAGCCTTCTCGCCCGTGCAGTGGCCGGCGCCGACCCGCTCGATGCCCAATCGCCGGAAGGATTCGATGGTCTTGAGCGTTTCCGCTTCCGTCTGGCCGCCGAGATGGAAACCTCCGAACACCAACTCCATCGGTCCGGCCATATTGTTGCGTATGTTCTCCAGGATGCTCACCGGATCCGGGTGGGCACAGCCCGTCACGACGACGAGGCCCGCTTTGGACTCGATCACCAACGCCTGCTCACGGGTGGGATACGGCCCCGTCACGTGAATGCCGGGGGACAGTTCGGTGAAGCCATCCGTTAGGGTAAGATTGGCGCCGCATCGGCGCAGATGCGTGATGAGATCCGGCGGGAACTTCGTATGGAGCACCACCTGGATCTCAGGATTCCGTTCCACCAATCCGATCAATCCCCCGGTGTGGTCTCCGTCCCCGTGGGAGACCGCCACCATTTTGAGGGCTTCGGGCTGCATTCCCGCCTGCGCCAGATTGTTGAACAAGACCGCCGTGCTCTCGCCGGTGTCGAACAGCAGGTCTTCCCCCACCATACAGGCAAATCCCCACGCTGGGGTGAATCCCTCCACAGCAGACTTGTTATCCACGATTATCTTGAGTTGCATAAGACACCTCCTTCGATTTTGGTGAGTGGTGATTGGTGCTCCCCGTTTTACGTTTTACGGGAGAATCTTCTCCGATCCCCCATCTCACGATCCCAGTTCGTGAACGAGATCGTGGTACAGACGCACGCGTTCGACGGGCGTGCCAGGCGTAGGGGGACTGCCCGTGCTCATAATAAATCGGCTCTTGTTTCTTCGTCCCGCTGCGATCTGTCTTTTTATCTCCGTCTTAAGCGCGTCCTCCGTTCCGTTCTGCAGGATGCCGACTGCGTCGAGATTCCCCAACAGGGCGCAGCGTCCGTTCACCGTTTTCGCGATCTCCTCGATATCAATGGAAAAATTCTTCTTGCTTTCTTCAAACGAGAGTGCGTTGGCACCGACTTCGAGAATGTGATCTGGTCGGTCATGCCCTCCTCGATCCAGACGGCCTTTGCACCCAGCGCAGCCGCGCGATGGACAGAATGGATTGCGTCCATGAGGAACCTCCGGGCGGCAGCCGTCACCAGATCGGGCCGGGTGGCGATCATGACCATCATGCCCTCGTAGCCCCACAAATCGTATGTGCACCAGAGGGGAGACCCCACGTGGAGCCAGATGGGGAGCACGGCGAATTCACGGATGATGGCGTCGGTGAGGTCGGCATATCCGCTTTTTCGTACGTCTTCACGGAATGCCTCGACGTCCAATAGCTCCGGTTCGGGGAGCACTGCGTCGAGATCCGCTTCCGACGCGGGCAGGTGGTCCAGGTCGCCCTTCCGGTCGCGCGCGGAAGAACTGTGAGGACCCCCGACGACCGGCGGTGGCAACTGCTTTTCCTCACCGCTGTCCTGATCCATTAGGAAAACGTCGTCCCCTCGGATCAGGATTTCCTGCCGCTTCCGCTCCTCGCGTGGATGCCGAGGCTTGATATTGATCCAGTCGCAGCCGGTCCGCTCCAGCAAGTCGCGCCGCCAGGCGAGTTGATCCTCCATCTTCGGCGAGTACCGGTACCACCAGGGACAGTTCGTCAGTTCCGCCCAGTGATCCCGGATGTAAATCGTTGCGTAGCAGATTGTGGCCGGAATTTCACGCGCTCCCTCAGCCGAGAAAGCGGCCTCCATCTTCTCGTTTCCGGTCATGGGCTTCCCTCCTCTCACAGCAGCTTCTCCACTGCTCCCACCAGCACCTCCTCCATCTCCTCCGAAAACGTGGAGGGATAGGGCAGGAACTTGTGCCAGTCGTATCTCAGCTTATCGCCGTCCTCGCGGCAACTCTGCTCCGAGGGGAGGTACCCTACGTACGCGTTGGCATACGCCACGAGGAAAGCCGCGGGGCGGTCTTTTCCTCTGACCAGTTCCTTAATCCTCAAGCCGACCTCCGCAAACAACTCGCCGGGTATGGCCACGAAGATCGCTTCATCTCCCAAGCGCAGCACCTGGACTTCGCCCGGCACGGACCGGATTACATCGCCGCTGTGGAGCGCCTTCAAGGTCTCTTCCGCCCAGATCACCCTGCGATATTGCCCCCAGTTGAATTCCTTTCCGTTTTTTTTATCTTCCCGCACGGCCTGCCTGAGTTCGGCAAGTTCGGCCTCGACTTCTGCGGCGCTTGGGGGATTGCGCAGGGGCAGTGCCACCTCCATCGAGGAGATGCTTATCCCGCTGACGGGTCGGGTCTGCAGCTCCTCGGCAACCTTGACCGCTTCCGCCGCGATGATCGTCCCAAACCGCCGCAAGTCCTTCCGGTCCCCGTATTTGAAATTCGTGCCGTCTTCGTTCAGGGAGGCGATCTTAATATCGCCGCCTGCGCCTGCGGCAAACATGGCGGTTACCTTGCCGTCGTAAATCTTCTCGATGACGCTCCGCACCACGCTGGGATAATCGCTTGAATAGCCCTTTTTCCTGCCTCCTAACACGGAAGCGTGCGCGGCATAGTCCACTAACAGGGCCATCGGCTCGCCGGTTTCGTCGTCCCCCCTCAGCACATCCCCGGCGTGATCCCCCGGGCCTTCGGGATTGGGCGCCCATCGGGCCCCGGCAGGCCCGTCCGGCGTGGGGATCCAGCGGTTGATGCCCACCTTCGCCTCGCCCGTGCCCGCGCCGATGAGGGCTTCCTGCTTGTTCCCATCGGCCTGATAAACGGCCCCGGCGATCTTGTCCACCAACTCCGACATATACGCCTCGTTGACCTGCTCGCTCAACCAACGGGTCGTCGGCGTGCCGGAGTGGGTATGGGAGGCGCCCAACATCACGTTGGAGCCTTTGATCCCGGTCAGTTCCTCGACCCGCCGTCGGATCTTCCCGACGGTCTCCTTGCCGAAAAGGATCACGTCCGCCGTAACGAGGGCCGCACGCTCCCGTCCGTCGTCGAAAACAATCGCCTGGGCATAGAATTCATCGGCAACGCCCTGCGAAATGCCCTCGCCCACGTAGAGAACCTGGCCCACGGCCGGGGTGATGTTGACCCTGGCCACACCTGCTTTCAAATCGCTCATTTCTTCCCCCCTTAATATTTCACCGCAGAGACGCAGAGAACGCAGAGATTGTTGCGTGGTGCGTATTGCGTGGTGAGTGGTGAGTGGTGATTCACGTTTTACGGGCAGTTCTCCGAATCCTCTGCGCCTCCTCGATTTCCCCTATTTCCCTTCCGTTTTTCTTGCCCATTCCGCCAATTCCCGCCTATGTTCCACGATTTTCCCCATCGCGGCGATCACGTCGTCCATATCCTCCCTTGTCCCCATCAGCACAGCATGATCTATCCCAAACCAGGGGTGCGGCTGTTCACTCCGCGGACATTTTACATTCTTGTAATCCACCGGTCCTCCATACTCCTTGCGGGAAAGGATGCGCTCCAGAGGCCCAAACTTGCGCTCGGCAAATACCGGATGTTTCTGCAATGGCTCGTATCCCCCTCCAAGACGCACGCCGCATTCCGCCTCCAACGCCTCGGCAAAGCGCATCTTGTCCACCCCCATAAAGGCATCCGAGTCGTAACGCAGGCCATATCGGTACACGGACCAGCGGGTAATCCGCTCATCCAACTCCAACGGCTCGATCCCCGCTATCTCAGCGATCCCCGAAGACAGAACGTCCGCATTTTCCCGGCGCAGGAAAATCTGATCGTCTAACCGGTCCATCTGAACCTTCAGAATCGCGGCCTGAAACTCCGTCATCCGGTAATTGCCGCCGATGCCCGCGGCTCCATAGCCTCCGAATTGCCGGATGGATCGGCACCGCTGGGCAAGCTCCTCATCGTCGGTCACCAGGATGCCCCCATCTCCGGAGACCATGCACTTTTCCGACTGGAAGCTGAACGAACCCATATCCCCGATCGCACCGATCCGCCTTCCCCGCCACTCCGAACCATGCGCGTGCGCGGCGTCCTCCAACACCCGGAGATCATACTTCTCCGCGATCTCCATAATCCGGTCCAGATCCGCCGGAATGCCCCACACATAGACCGGGATGATGGCCTTAGTCCGATCCGTGATCTTTCGCTCCACGTCGTCGGGGTCTATGTTCTGATTTTCCGGCCCGATGTCCGCGAAGACGGGCACGGCGTTGACCATCAGCGGCGAGAGCGCGGTGGAGATAAAGGTGTGCGTGGGCACAATCACCTCATCCCCGGCGCCGATCCCGAACGCCCTCAACGCGATCTCCATCGTGGCGGTTCCGTTGGTGACGCAGATGCCGTACTTCGCATCCTGATATTCGGCAAATCGCTCCTCGAATTCCCGCACCTCCCGGTCTGCCTGCCAGCGCCCGCTTTGGGCCACGCGCGCCACCGCTTCTTGTTCCTTTTCATCGAACTGAGGCCAGCCCGGCCAGGGTTTCTTACGCACGTCTCTGACCGGCGTTCCGCCGTTTATCGCCAATTTTTCGTTCATCTGTGCTCCTCTCAATCTCCCCAGCAATGGATTCGATGATCAGCTACTAAGACACAAAGGTTGATACTGGTGACCGGCTTTCCCGTGAAACGTGAAACGTAAAACGTAAAAAGCCGAATAGGTGGACCACTCACCACTCACCAGTACTCAGGTTGAAAAGCGCCATCGCATTTTTGAAGCCGATGAGGTCCACCTCCCGCTCCGACAGACCGCTGTTCCGGAGCTTGTACACCGCCATGTCTAAATCGCACAATGGGAAGTCCGTGCCGAAGAGCACCCGCTCCGCTCCGAGCTGCTTCACCGTGTGTTCAAACGCCCCCATCGTGAACAGCACCCACGCGGAACAGTCCGCCGAGACGTTGTCGCAATCCTTGATCGCGGCGACGCCATCCCTCCAGAACCGAAACCCGCCAAAGTGCGCCATGATGATCCTCGCCCGGGGATATTCCCTCGCCAACTTAGCGATGGCCTGAAAGTGGGGCGGCTCGGACGAATGCAGGTTCAAGGGCACGTCCAACTCGATCGCTTTCTCGATGATCGCCCGGACTTCATTGGAGTCCATCTCGAAATCCAGCACGTGCGGACAAACCTCGCCAATGCCGATAAATCCCAACTGGTTGACCGTATAGTCCATCTCCTTCAGCGACTCCTCTAAGTAGTGCGGGTGCACCGAGCAGTATCCGTAGAACTGGTCGGGATAGTTTCTCACTAATTCCCCCACGCGACGGTTGCCCGCCCGCATCTCTTTATCGGTAGGCCCCATCTGCCCGCCGCCGCACGAGATGATCATCCTGTCAATCGGGGATTCCCGGAGAATCCCGGCCACATCTTCCAGGCTGATTTCTCCATCCGGCAGCGTCGCCAGTTTCCACTGGAAACCGGGCACGTGGGATCCCTGTTCGGTGTACAAATGGGCATGCACGTCTATGATCATCAGTTTCCTCCTTTCCACTTATTGCATAATTATGCAATAATGCCATAGATTGAATAAAAAAAATCAGAGTTGGGTAAATAGTTCTTGTTGTCGCTCGATCCTGCTCTTCAAAATCTCCGAAGCCGTGTCTAAGATGTCGAAGATTCCTTCGTCCACTATGGAGTAATAATTGCTCACCCCCTCCTTGCGGCGGGCGATAAGACCAACGCTCCTGAGAATCGTTAGATGTCGGGATACGACGGAGCCATCCACCTGTAAGCGTGAAGCCAGGTCACAGGTGCACTTCTCTTCTTTCCGCAGGAGTTTTAATATCTCGACCCTCGCGTCGCAGGCTAAGGCGGAAAATAGCTGGATTCTGGGGTCCTCTACACATTCCTGAGAATCTTTGATCTCTTTTTTTCCCATAACTTGCGCGGCTGCCTCCCCTTATTGTCTTATTGCATAATTGCGCAAATATACGGGGGCAAAACCCCTTTGTCAAGGTTTTTTTCATCTCTCGTTCCCACGCAGAGCGTGGGAACGAGGTTCTTCACTAAGTGCTCCTTGTCAGAAATTTTAGTTGCTCCGAAAAAGCCGGAGTAAACTCGGCACTGGCAAAGGCAGAAAGCCTCTGAAGAGGCTGAAGATACAGTCCCTTCAGGAAGTTTATGATGTTCACAGTGCCAGCTTTAGCTTGGCTTTGCACAGGGGATTAAGCTCCAGCGAATTTCTGACAAGGAGCACTTAGGGTTACCCGATCTTCATACAGGCTCTTTTCAGTGGATGAAAAATCTATGCCCGGACACGTCAATGATCATCAACTTTCCCCCTTTTCCACCCACCGGATGATTTCCTCAGGAGTGCGTTCTGTCAGCCCCAGGCTTGAGAGCGTGTATCCGGTGCGACGATAGTCCCCGCCACAGAGCACGGAGCCCAAGTCAATGATCGCGTCCATGACCGGTGTGGGAACGTTGAGCTTCTTCCCGAACTCCGACATCGGCGCCAACCCGAAAGGGATGTCCTCCGTGAGATAGCGGTCCTGAAGCGACTTCGGGCCGAGAATACGGGCTATGACGCCCATGGTATCGAAAGGAGCCTGGAAGGCCGCTCCCATGATGCTCGCGGTCGTCCGAAAGTCCCGCTCATCGTATCGGATCACATCAAATCCGAACGCTTCGGCAAGGGCGGAGACTTCGTCGTACGCGGCTTTGATTGCACGAGCCACCGCCTCCGTGATCCCCTCGCGATACAGGTAAAACTCGCCTTTGGCGTATTGTATCCGCCCCGTATTGAGCAGCGAAGCCACGGGATGGACAATCGGGTTGGGATTGCTGAAATCGGCCGAAAGCACGTTCGGCGCGGGGTGCACACATGGATAGATCTCTTGAAGCCTGGATACGACCTCATCCGTCCCGGTCGCAGGCAACGCGGCCACCCCCACCTCCGGCGTGCTGAGCAGAAGTTCCACCTTCCCGGGACCGGAAAGGCGTGTCCCGTAAGGAAGCGTGTTTGCGCCCGCGATCTTTGGATTTGCCGTTGCCCCTTTTTCCTTCAACAGATGCGTTAGACGGAGGGAACCGAAGTTGTCGGGCCAGAGGACGACGATGTGGTCGTCGGTAAGCGCGGGAAGCAACGCGGAAAAGAACGCATCGTGCCCGGATGCCGGGACGACGAGGTGGATCAACTCGGCCTCATGCACCGCCTCTACGACGTCCGTGGTCGCAAGGTGAAGCTTGGCGGTTCCCGTGCGACCGATACCCGATAGTTCGATGCATCCCGTCTCCAGCGTGGGAAGGAACGACTCCCGAAACGCCGGAAGCTCGCAAAAATTCACCTCGTATCCGGCAAGTGTGAGGTCGGCCGCCATGCAATGGGCCCCGTTCCCTCCTCCCAGGACGGCTATCGGCTTTGTCATTTTCATATTTTTCCCCTTTTAAGTAAGTGGACAAGATTAAACTACAATTTCACCGCGGAGACGCAGAGGACGCAGAGAGAAAAGCAGGTAAAGGTAAAGGTAGAGGTAGAGGTAAAGAAGAAAACCGCTTGATTGCTGCCGTTCTCCACCTTTACCTTTACCTATACCTATACCTATACCAGTCTTTGTCCTTTGCGGTGAGCATAAGAGAATGATTTTGTCCAAGAACTTATATCGCCTTAGAACGTACGTCGCTCAGTCCTCCGTAGGCCTCCGGACGTCTGTCCCGCAGGAACGGAAGCACCTGTCTGGCCTGCTCTATAAGGTCCAGGTCCAGTTCCGTAACGAGAAGCTCCTCTTTCCCTTCCTCAGCCCTCGCGACCACCTCGCCCGTCGGATTCGTCACAAAGCTCCTCCCGAAAAACATCACCTTCCCCTCGATTCCGACTCTGTTTACAACCGCAATAAATACCTGATTAGCAACGGCCGCCGCCTGTATCTCCATTTCCCAGATCTGTTCCAAAGCCGACGTGGAGGTCGCGGTCGGCACGAGAATAATCTCCGCGCCATTTAGGGTCAACGCCCTCATCTGCTCCGGGAAGTGACGGTCGTAGCAAATGGCGATTCCCACCTTCGCGACGCCCGTATCGAATACCGGGAAGCCCGTGTTGCCCTCCCAGTAGTAGAACTTCTCGTTGTAATTGGGAAGCTCCGCGATGTGCATCATCCGGCTGATCCCGAGAAGCCTTCCGTCCGCGCCGATGACCGGCGAGCAGTCGTAATATTCCCCCGGTCCGGCATGCTCATACATATTGATGATCGTGACCAACTCCAACTCCTTCGCCTTCTTTTGGAATCGCTTGACCATCGGGCCTGGTATGGGTTCCGCCAGGGCGAAGTAGCGCTTGTCCGCCCGCACGAGCGGAAAGAATGGGTCAAAGGCCATTTCAGGGAAACAGATCAGCGAAGCGTCTTCCTTTTTCGCCTGTTCCATGAGCACGAGCGCGTTTCGGATGTTCTCCTCCCTGCTCTCCGAAGCGGAGACCTGCGCCAACGCGATCTTGATTTTCATCTTTTTCCTCCCAAACTAAGTTCGTAGTGCGGACTTCAGTCCGTTTAAGAGGCGTTGAAACGCCCACTACAAACAGTCACTCGAATTCCCGTCTCACCTCGAAGACCACGGGGGTCTTTGGATCCGGGCATGCGTGCACGACCGCGTCGTCCTCGTCTGCCCACCGGAAACGCGCTCCGTTATGGAAGGCGTATACCTTGGGCATAAGAGACGTCAGCGCTCCCAAACAGATCGTTCCGCTGAGTCTCACCGATGCTTCGCCCACACACTCGAATACGATCCGATCGCCCGGTTGGTGCACCTCGCACCCGTTGACCTCCTTCACGGAGACGACGATCCGTTTCATCTGTTTTCCCCCTTTTTCGCCGCTCATATTTTGACTTTCCCCTTTCCATAAAACGCACCACGAAGTATGCGGAGGCGGTAAAGAGAAATAAGACCCTCAAGGCAGAGGATGCCCTTTTAGTTTTTTTGGGGTTCCCTCCGCGAACTCTGCGGTGAAAAAAACACTGAGGTGAGGCCGTTTGGCGTGCAAAAATCAGGCGATCCCCAAAAGCTCCCGAACCGCCTGCAAGATATTGGGCTCCACCTCCTCCGAGAAATTGGCCGGATACCAGAAGAACTTATGCCAGTCGTATCTCGGAGTATCTCCATCCTCGCGACAACTCGCCGCGGAGGGAAGATAGCCGACGTATCCGTTCGCGTATCCCACGATAAAGAGGTGCTTGCAGGCCGTCTGCTCCTTCATTTTGAGTCCCACCTCAGCAAAAAGCTCTCCGGGTATAGCCGCGAGGATGATGTCAGGTCCTATCCGTATAATCTGAATCTCCCCCATAATGGACGTGGGCGCGTTCCCGGCACGCAGAGAGGCAAGAGTCCGCTCTTCCCAGGTCGCATCTTCCCCCTTCGCCCGCTTCGCCTTTAACTCAGCCTCGACGTCCTCTATGGTCGGAAGCGGAAGCATCGGAAATTCGATCTCCTTCGAGGCCACACGGAGATCACCCACCTCCTCAGTGCGGATTTGTTCGAGCGTCTTGATGGCCTCGCCCGCGAGAACCGTACCCCATCGCCGCGCATCCTCCGCGCCGCCGTATGCAAAATCGTCCGAGCCGTCCTCTTTCTTCCTGAGCCACTTGATCTTCGTATCGCCCGAAGCGCCGTTCGCGAAGAGCACGGTGATCTCGTCATCGTACACCTTCTCCACCACGCTCTGGAGAAAACCCGGATAATCGGCGGCGAAGAACTGTCCCCAATGCATGACACTCGCATGGGCGGCGTAATTCACGAGCGCGGCAACGTGCCGGCCCTCCGCATCATCTACACGCAGCACCGACAGCGAGGTATACACAGGTGCCTCGGGATTGGGCGCCCACTTGGCACCCTGCGGCGTGGAAATCCAGCGATTGATGGCCGCGTCCGCATACCCCTCACCCGCGCCGATCCGGGCATCGCTCCGATCCAAATTCGCCTCAGCCACCGCACCGGCCATCTTGGCCACGAGTTGATCCACGTAGCTCTTGTCGTGCTCGACCACGCTCCAGCGATCCCGCATCGTAGTCGCCACGCCTGAATGCGTGTGCGAAGCCCCGAACATCACGTGCGTCCCCGGAATACCCGTCATCTCTTCGATCCGCGTTCTCGTCTCAGCCACGACCCGCTTCCCGAGCAGGATCACGTCCACAGTCACGAGGGCCGCTTTTGTGTGCCCGTCGTCGAGTACTAATGCCTTCGCGTACAGCTCGGTAGCGACGCCGATGGATGGCTTTCCTCCGTTGGCGATGGTCCCGACCGGAGGCGTGATGTTCGCCCTTGCTACTCCTGCTTTTAGATTATTCATGAGGTTCCTCCCTGTTTTTTTCTATGGCCTCGCGATAGATGTCCATCGGAGTGCTGACGTCCGAAGGCGTCTCGTCCGTCCGCTCAACCAGATAGGTGATCAGATATTCCAGCGTGCCGGCCGCCGGACAGGTAAAGGAGAAGTTCGAGGTAAGCTCATCGTATGGGAATTTCCATTTTTGGGTTTGATTCCGTTTTCGGGCAGAATCCTTTCCAATTAGGAGGCCAGGAAGCCAGGAGAAAGACAATCCCTACGCCTTAGTCCTCTCCTGGTTTCCTGGATTCCTAATAAAAAAAGCGCTTCCGGCTG
>JAUWMS010000164.1 GCA_030613045.1 Candidatus Latescibacterota bacterium
CCCCGCACTCGCATGATTACACGCTGTGACCGCTATGCACTAAACCAAGGATTTAAACATAATGGCGGCCCCCCGCACTGGGGTCAGGCCACGCGCTCTGAGAACGCTATCCACTAAAACAAGGATTGAAACACGGAGATAAGCTCGGACATGGGCCAGGATAGCATGCTCTGAGAACGCTATCCACTAAAACAAGGATTGAAACCGGGTCATGCCGTCTCCTTTCGTTGAAGGGCGCCGAGCTCTGAGAACGCTATCCACTAAAACAAGGATTGAAACGGTGGGGTGGGTTCCCTGGATCCCCGGCAGGGACTGTCTGAGAACGCCATCCACTAAAACAAGGATTGAAAGGAAGCGCAGAATGAATGCAAACTATCCAAAAATTCAGACAGTCTTTCTTCGTGATCCCGAGACGAAATTCAAGACGCTCTTGGAGGGACAGTTTGCGAAGCCGGAGTTTGAGTACTTGAAAAAATGTGACTGGACGTGCACGGAGAAAATTGACGGCGTAAATATCCGTATAGGATGGGATGGAGAAGATGTTACATTCGCAGGCAGGACGGATCAAGCACAACTATACGCTCCTCTCGTAGCGAGGCTCATTGAACTTTTTCCGAAAGAACCATTTGCAGAGCATTTTGGAGGTAAAGGGTTGATGCTATTCGGCGAGGGTTATGGTGCAAAGATTCAGAAGGGGGGAGGTAACTATATCCCTGACGGCGTGGATTTTATTCTGTTTGATGTTTCTGTCGAATCTTGTGAAAAGAATTTTATCTGGCTCGAGCGAAATAACGTTGACGAGATAGCGGGGTATTTCGGCATCCGCTCTGTCCCGATTCTCGGTGATTATACGCTTTATGAGGCTGTGAATATAGTTGAAGAGGGATTCAAGTCTAAAATTGGGACGCACATGGCAGAGGGACTTGTAATGCGCCCAAAGGTTGAATTATGCAGTAGGTTCGGAGAAAGAATTATCACGAAGATTAAACATAGGGATTTTCTCTGAGAGCGCTATCCACTAAAACTGGAAGGATCGAAACGGCGGTTTTAACGTTCTAACATTCTAACATTCTAACTCTGAGAACGCTATCCATTGAAACAAGGATTGAAAGGATTGAACAGATGCCTGAGAAAAAGACCTCCGCCTTTGCCAAGTCGAGGCTACCTTTATCGGACTGCCTCGACCATTTGACCTGGGACGATATTCGGGAATGGGCGGGCAGCAAGATCGTCTCCCGGGGGCAAAGCTATCAGCGTAGCGGCTCGGTGCAGGATCTGGCGGAAACGGACACGGGCGGCCTCATCGCCTCGGTGCATGGGACAAAGCGTTATATCACGTTGGTCGAGATGAAGGAAGGGCGTTTGACATCCTCCTGCACGTGTCCTTATTGGGCAACCTGTAAGCACGCCGTGGCCGTGGTATTGGAGTATCTGGAACGATTGAAGCGAAAAGAGGATATCCATCGGGCAAAAGCCGATGACCCCCGATTCGCTGAGTTGAAGGCGGAGGATGAAGATTGGGAGGACGGGAAGGACGAAGACTGGGAGGCTGAGGAAGACGAAGATTGGGACGAAGAAGAAGAGGAGGAGGAGGAGGAGGACGAAAAAGAGGAGCAGGTGATCACGCACGCTTCCAAGCCACTTAGAACCGGCGCGTCCCTGCGTTCGTATCTGAAAGGGCATACAAAAGCCGAACTGATCGGGATTGTGGAAGAACTAATGGAACAGCATCCCGAGGTGGGCGAAGCGTTGCGGGATCGGCGCGATCTGGCGAAAGGACATGCGGCGCGTCTCGTGAGGGCCGTGCGGTCGGAGATTGACGCGCTGTCTTCCGAACCCGGATGGAGCAATAGTTGGACCGGGGAAGAAAACATCCCGGACTACTCCGGGGTGCGAAAACGCTTAGAGGCATTGCTTTCCGCGGGGCATGCGGATGCGGTCTTATCCCTCGGAAAGAAGTTGATGGAAGCCGGCAAGGAACAGGTGGAGATGTCACACGATGAGGGGGAAACAGCCACGGAAATTGCGGAGTGCATGGAGGTGGTCTTCCGGGCGTTGCCGCATGCTTCGATGTCCCCGTCGGAACAGATTCTCTGGGCGATAGATACAGAGTTATCCGATGACTACGGCCTATGTGGAGACACTGAGATTTTCTGGAATAAGAAACAGGGCCGGGAGGCTTGGACCGTGGCGGCCGATGCGCTCGTCCGGCGTCTATCGGAGACGAAGCCGGAAAAGGGACGAAGGGGCTTCTCTTACGGGTATGGCCGGGACCGTCTGAGCAACCGGCTGATCCACGCGCTGTCTCAGGCGGGACGGAGCGATGAGGTGATTCCGATCTGCGAACGGGAGGTTGAACTCACGGGAAGCTATGTGCGGCTGGTGGACGCGCTCATGGAGGCCGAACGATGGGAGGAGGCAGCGCAGTGGGCGCGGAAGGGAATCGAAGCTACGAGCGCCGCTCTGCCGGGGATCGCCTCAGAACTACGCGACCGCCTGCGTAAGTTGAGCGAACAGACGGGCGATGTGCTTCAAGTGGCCGCGTTTCGTGCGGAAGAATTCTTCGAACATCCGGGGCTTGCGGGTTTTCTGGAATTGGAAAAGGTGGCGGAACAAGCCAAGGTGGGACCTGTGGTTCGGGCGTTTGCGATGCACTATCTGAAAACCGGGAAGCGCCCCCCGAAGTCCGGCTCGAAAGAGAAGGAGATGCCGGAGTGGCCTTTGCCGGAGACCGGTGTGGCCGCCGTAGAACGTGCGCGGCGGTTGGAGATTCCGATGACCTCCGTGCTGATAGACATCGCCATTGCGGAGAAAAATCCGGAGGAGGCGCTGCGCTGGCACGACCGGGCTCAGAAGCAAGGACGGGGATGGGGCGGAACCTCCGGGGATCGTGTGGCGGAGGCCGCGGCGGATGCCTATCCGGAGCGCGCGCTGGAAATATGGAAAAAGTTGGCGGAGGCTCAGATCGCGTTGGTGAAGCCAAAGGCGTATGAGATCGCGGTCGGATATCTCCGCAAAGCGCACAAGGTGCTTGAGCGGCTGGGACGAGAAAAAGAGTGGGAAGCCTACCTCGCGCGGATTCGTAAGACGCATTGGCGCAAACGGCGGTTGTTGGAGATTCTGGACCGGCTGGATGGCCGGCGGATTATAGATAGCTGAACAAAGCGCCTCACCTGGATTATTCACACGTCTCGGTCTGTCCCGTTAGGGACAAAATATCTATAGCAAAACAAAATAATCCAAAAAAAACATTTCCAGTCCCGTAGGGACGGCATATTTATCCAATAGAGCCACTTGCAAAACGTTATTTTTCAAGAACAGCCTGAAGCCGGGGCGCATCATCCAGGACTTGTGAATAATCCAGGTTAGTGCTCCTTATAACCACGCATTGCAGACCCAATAACCACGGATTGCAACCCCACGCGGATAACCTCTCCTGCACAAGCTCCGCTCCTATCCGCGACGCCTCTCAATCCGCGGTTATACTTCAGACTCCACCAAAGACCGCTTATCAAGCTTTGCATCGCTTTGTCTCCTTGTCCAAAATTTTTTGTTCCTCCGCAAAAAGCCGGAGTAAACTCGGCACTGGCAAAGGCAAAAAGCCTCTGAAGAGGCTGAAGTGCAGTCCCTTCAGGGAGTTTGTGATGTTCCCAGTGCCAGCTTTAGCTCGGCTTTCCACAGGGGGTAAAGCCCTGGCAAACTTCTGACAAAGATCACTTAGTGCTCTGATTGACGGGTTCGATGGTGATAGACCTCCGAGGTCTGGCAGACCTCGGAGGTCTTATCTATCCATCAAAATAAACCTGACAAATCACTTAGTCCCTTCCTTTCCGCTGCGCCACCGCGGATACCAGGATGCTCACCTCGTACAACAAAAGCAGCGGCCCGGCCATCAATATCTGCGAAATGACATCCGGTGGCGTAATCACCGCAGCTAAAACGACGATCACCACCACCGCATACCGACGGTTCCGGCGCAAAAAACGAGGCGTCAGGATCCCCATTTTGGATAGAAAATAGGAGACCACGGGAAGCTCGAACACCACGCCAAATGCGACGAGGAGCCGCAGGATGAAGCTGATATACCGGCCGATATCGAATTGAGGCTCCACGTAGTCGGTTGCCATGCCGATCATAAACCGAAGGGCAATGGGGACCACCACGAAATAGGCCAACAAAACGCCCGCCGAAAAGCAGAGGATGGAAACAACAAGCAGCGCCGGGATGGTGCGGCGCTCCCGCTCGAAAAGCCCCGGAACCACAAACGCCCAAATCTGGTATAACACGACGGGCAACCCCAGCAGGATTCCTCCCACCAGCGAAGCCTCCAGCCGAACCAGAAACATCCCCACCGGCTTCAGAAAGATCAGCTTGGGTGGAACGCTCAACGACCGGGCCGGTGCGACCAGTATTTCCACGAGACGATCCGAAAGAAAAAAACAGAGGAGCGCTCCGGCGAACACGGCGATCAACACCTTGAGAATCCGCCAGCGAAGCTCCTCCAAGTGATCTAAGAACGGCATCGTTTTCCGAACCGTTTCCTTATCGTTCAAATCCTGCGCCATCATGCTCCGTGAATTGGTGAGTGGTGAGTGGTGAGTGGTGAGTGGTGACGTGAGGGAGTTCCGGGGGGCTTGGGATAGGAGGCAATTTTTGAAATCTTTGAAATTTTGGCAATTTTGGCAATTTTCTATTCCGCTCGCTCGATCTTCGCGCCCAATGCCCGCAGGCGTTCGTCTATCCGCTCGTATCCCCGGTCTATCTGGCGAATGTTGTGGATGACGCTGGTCCCCTCGGCGCACATGGCCGCGATCAAAAGCGCCATGCCGGCCCGGATGTCCGGACTGATGAGCTCGTCTCCATAGAGCGTGGAGGGGCCTACGACCACGGCGCGATGGGGATCGCACAGGACGATGGCGGCGCCCATCCCGATCAGGCGATCCACGAAGAACATACGGCCCTCGAACATTTTCTCGAAAAGAAGCACCGTGCCCTCCGCCTGGGTGGCCACGACGAGAGCGATGCTCATCAGATCGGCGGGAAAGCCCGGCCAGGGCGCATCGTAGATCTGGGGGATGGCGCCGTGCAGATCCGGGTTGATGCGCAACTGTTGTCCCCCCGGAACCCACAGATCGTCTCCCTGAATTTCCACGTGGATGCCCAACCGCTCGAAAACCATCAGCGCCATCCGCATATTTTCGGGCGTGGCCCGCTGGATCCGAACCGCGCTTCCGGTCACCGCGGCCATCCCGATGAAGCTGCCCACCTCCATATAATCCGCCTGAATCGTGTGCTGAGTGCCGTGCAGTTTTTCCACGCCCTCGATGGTCAGCACATTGCTTCCGATCCCGGAAATCCGCGCGCCCATCCGGTTCAGCATCCGACCAAGCTGCTGCACGTGCGGCTCGGAGGCCGCGTTGCGGAGAATCGTCGTGCCTTGGGCCATCGAAGCGGCCATCAGCGTGCTCTCCGTGGCGGTCACGCTCGCCTCGTCCAGCAGAATATCGTTCCCTTTCAGGCCCTGCTTCGTGCGCATCACGTAGTGCCGGGAAAGCTCCGTCTGAGCCCCCAGCGCCTCCAGCGCCATCACGTGCGTATCCACGCGCCTGCGACCGATCCGATCCCCGCCGGGACGCGGCAGACGCACCTCGCCCAATCGAGCCAACATCGGTCCGGCCAGCACCATCGAACCCCGGATCCGGTGACACAGTTCGGGCTGGAGTTCCGTTTTGGAAACCCCGGAAGCGTCCAGCACGATCTTGTGCTCCCCCAGTCGCTCAATCTCAACCCCGAGGTCGCTCAAAATCTCCAGCAAAGTCAGCACGTCCCCGATCTGAGGCACATTGTCCACCACGACGGGCTCGTCGGTCAGAAGCGCCGCGGGAAGCACGCCGAGCGCCTCGTTCTTATTTCCCGCCGGACGGATCGTTCCCGCCAGCGGCTGTCCTCCTTCGATGATAAAACGTTCCATAATACGTTCCCCCGGGATGGAAGCGTGCAGGGTTCTCCTTGAGACGACGTGAACCACAAAATGGGAACGACCGGTTCGTACGCGATCTTTCCGAAACCGCTATTTTGGATGTCCGTCCACGTACTGCTCGAACAGGGCGACGTCTTTGGAGAGCATCTCCGGATCGTCTTTCGGGAATACGCCCACACAACAGACGTCCTTTTTTCGCATACTTCTTCTCAAAACCTCAAACGCGGACAGGATGGGTTTATTGCCCGCCGCGAACACCTTGTAATG
>JAUWMS010000092.1 GCA_030613045.1 Candidatus Latescibacterota bacterium
ATCGAAGGACAGCGCGGTATCCTCGTCGAAGGCCCGATCCGGAATCGCCGAAATGACCGGCGGGTCGTTCACGGAGGTGACCGTCACCGGAACCGAACCCGTGTCTTGGGCGCCCATCGGATCTTTCACGACGAACACGACGGTTTCCGGCCCGCCATGCCAGTCGGTCGGAGCCGTAAACACGGCTGTCCGAGCGAGCGAATCCACCCGCACGATCACGTGTGCTCCTCCTTTTGCCGTCCATAAAAGCGCGTCCTTCGGATGATCCACATCACTTACGTAGTCGTCGAGCGAGAGCACGAAGGACCCATCCTCCGCAAACGAAATGGGCGGGAAGGCCGAAATGACCGGCGCATCGTTGACGGCCTTGACCGTGAGGTTCATGGAGGTCTCGTCTTTCCCGCCCTCGGGATCGGTCATGGAAAAGACGATGGTCGCTGTGCCGTTCCAGTTCTCCACAGGTTGGATTTTCGCCACACTCCCCTGAATCGTCACATCAACGTCGGGGCCCTGCGGACTTGCCCAACTCAGGCTGTTCAAAGCGTGATCGAGGTCCTGAACATACGCGCTCAGGTCGATCTGGGTCGCCGTATCCTCCTCGATCTCCCGATCCGGAATGGCGGAAGCCACGGGCGGATCGTTCACGGAGAGCACCGTCACCGAAAACGTCCCCTGACCGGCGGCTCCTTCGGGATCGGTCGCGGTGACCACAAAGGACACCGGCCCGCCGTGATAGTTCGGCTTGGGGATCAGGGTGATCACATGGCCCTTTCCGACTGCTGCGGAGAGGTTCGAATCGCTCGAACAGGTCCAAGTGAGCGTTTCTCTTGGGTGATCGGGATCGGAGACAAACGCATCCAGATCCAGAGCGGTGAACTCGGTGTCCTCCGCAAACGAGATCTCCGGGATCGGACGAATTTCCGGAGGATCGTTGACGGTATTGACAAAGAAGTGCCACGTCCCTTCCCGGGCCCATTTCAGCGTGTTCTCGTCCAGCACCGCCGCCACCATCCAATAATAGATCGTATCTTCCGCCAGATCGGACTTGGGGAGCATCTCCCCGATCTCCTTCTTCAGGCCCTTGATCACCTTCGTTTTGGCGAACGTGGAATCGGGGCCGTAGAACAGGGCATACGTGATCTCCTGCAGTGGATCCGGATCATACGTGCGCTCCCACTGGAACACCGGACGGAGCGTTTCCACCACGGCCCCATCCTTCGGAGACCGAAGCGAGAAGGGGTTGATCTCCTCCTCCTCCGTGTTGATCAAAAACGTGGATGCCTCGGACCACGGCCCGGCACGATCTCCATCGGTGGCCCGGGCGCGCCACCAGTATTGGGTATTCTCCAGGAGTCTGGGAAGGTCCATCCAGATGGTCTCCGATCCCTCGGCGGGAACAGGCTCCGGGCTGGATCCGGCCATTTTCGCGGAATCCATCTCCGCCGTATAATAAAGCTCGAAAAGGTACGCCAAAGCATCTCCGTCCGGGTCCACCGCGCCTCCCACGGTCAGACGGGGAGGCAGGCGATCTATCGTACTTCCATCCGGAGGAGCGATCAGGTTCGGTGCGGAGGGCGCCGTGTTGATGTGGAAACTGAGTTCCGCCCATGGCCCCCAGGAAAATCCATCGTGGGCGCGAACCCGGACGAAGTAGGTCTTCTCCCCCTCCAACTCCCTTCCTCCGTATTCCATCTCCGAATCAGAGGAAGCGACGGGACCCGAAGCCCACACCTCTATACCGGACCCATACGCTTCTTCGCTCACGCCTACCTCGAATTTGGCCTGCGGATCTCCCTCCGGATCGCTATATTCCCATGCAAAGCGCGGGGCCTTCGTGATGCTGTCTATTTCCTCGATAGCAAGCTGAGTGATCTCCGCGGGACGACGGGTGATTCGGGTGACGACCCGCATCGTGGGATCCAGGTCGGACGCGAAGGAAAGCACGTCCCCGTAGGTGGCTACGAACCGGACGCGATCCTCCCGAGCCTCGGAGGGAATGATACGCCGCTGAAACAGGCCGCTGCTCTCCGAAGTTTCGTGGAGAATCAAGGTGCGGGCGCTCCCCTCCTGCCCCAACCTGAGCGTCACACTCGTATAATCCACGGTATAGGGACTCCCGTCGGCGCCCGTCAGCGTAACCCATATCGGGGTCCCGATGACCACCTCGTCCCCGGTCGGCTCCCCCCCCTCTTTATCCGCCCAGAGCGCCAGCGATTCCACCACGGGCTGTCCGGGCACGCCCGGATAAGGCGCAGAGCGCCAACTCGTAGCAAGCACCTTCCCATATCCCGAACGGTCCTCCCCGTCGTAAATGCACACGCCCGGATCCGCCACGTCTTCACCCCACCATAAGTCCTCGGCGGATACAGGCTGGTCGGACACGTTGCGCACACCGAAGAGCCCGTTTTTGAAGATGTTGGAACCCGAGATGCTCGGAGCGGCCTGCTGAAAGCAGAGCACGCCCGAAAACTCGTTATCGTAAATGGCACATCCGACGATCCGGGGAGAGGAGGCGGTGCAGCTCACGCCGTTCCCATTCTGCACGATAAGTGTTTTTGAGATCGTGGGATCGGAACCGACGAAGCAGGCGATTCCCGAAGTCCGGTTGCGTACGAGCGTATTGCCTTCGATGGAAGGAGAAGAACCCTCCTCGCACAGAATGCCCACGTACGCGTTGTCCATCATGATATTACCCACTAACGTGGGCGAGGCGCCGGCCTTGCACATAACCCCCACGTGGCTTCTGAGGATCCGACTGTCGCGAAGCACCCCGACTTGGGCGGTTTGCGCCCAGCGTATTCCGGCGAACTTCGCATCCTCGATCTCGCACTGGGTCATGGTCACCGGGCCGCTCTTCTTGGCATCCACACCGATGCTCATAAAGCGAAGGGTCGCATAACGCAAACTGCCCTGAGCCTCCGGACCGTCGAACAGGATGCCCCACCAATCCCCGGGCGCCGGTTCGGAACGAGCCGAGGTGAACACAATTCCCGCATCCTCCGTTCCCTCGGCAAGCAGCACCCCCTGAATTTTCACTTGGTGGAAGCCCGAGAACCGGATCGTCACCCCGGGCTCGACGATCAGGCTGTCCCCGGCCGCCACTATGAGATTCTCCTCAATAAGATAGGGACTTCCCGCCGCGGTCCATCGGCCGCTTACCGTTTGCTCCGCTCCCTTTTGGAGTTGAGGCTCGGCTATGGGCATAGCCGGGGGTTCTGAAAGTGCTGCTTCCTCCCCGGATTCCAAGGATTGTGCGATGACCAGAGATCCGAAGGCCAGCATGAGAACAATCGAAAAAAGAGACGTTTTCATAGTACTCCCCTCCTTGTCGGTTTGGTTTGAGTTGTTGTACAAAACCCGTCAAACCCGGGTGAACGGGTGGCGCGGACTCGAAAAGAGCCAAATCCGAATCTTAAATGTAATAATGCGACATTTGAACACAAAAGTCAAGTCCTAAATCAAAAAATTTTGGACCTGTCGTCGGTTTTTGGTTGACTCTTTCACATAAGTTGCTTAGATTATAGCGAAGGGACTCCGATCTGGAAAGTGGTGAGTTTCAGTCGGACAAGGGATCCCCCCCTGCACAGCGTTTTGGGAGGCGAACGCTTTCCCTGGCCATAGATGTCGGCTCTATCCATCAGAACCAACCCGGATCGTCTTTGCCTCACGTTTCGCGTCGGAGGAAGTGGTGATTTCGTATTTGGAAGGAACCTTGGTGCGCAAGCATCCGACCCATGTGATCCTCGACGTCGGCGGGGTGGGATACAGGCTCCATATCTCCTTGTCGAGCTACGATCAGGTCGGAGACGTGGGCGCGCGCACTCAGGTATTGACCTATCTACACGTCCGGGAGGATGCGCTGGAGTTGTTCGGATTTATGACCGAGGAGGAGCGGACGTTGTTTTTGACGCTGATCTCCGTGTCCGGAATAGGTCCCAAGCTGGCTCAGGGTATATTGTCCGGCGTGACACCCGCCGAGTTTCAGAGCGCGATCGTAGAGGAAAACGTAAGAAGCCTGACCGCCCTTCGCGGGATCGGACGGAAGACCGCTCAGCGATTGATCGTGGAGCTTAAAGACCGCTTCGAGAAAGTGGCCTTCCCGGAAGGGGATCCCGGCTATTCCAAAATATCCCGGGAAATGAGCGCGGTTCAGGAGGCGTTTCTCGCGTTGCTCTCGCTGGGCTTCAAGGAGGTCGAGGCGCAACGGGCGATAGACAAAATCATCCGGGAGGAGGGGCGGGAGCTCTCCACCGAAGAGATGGTGAAAAAGGCTTTGAGAGGCGGCTCCTGACCCGCATCACGTTTCACGTTTCACGCTCCACGCTTTACGCCTTACGTTTTACGTTTTACGATCTTCCCCGGAAACTTCTTCAAAAGAAAAAAATCGCCTCACTGAGGAAATTCCGCCATGACCGACCACATCACCACCCCTTCGCCCATCGAAGACGATCTCGAATTCGACCAATCGTTGCGTCCGGCGCGCTTTGAGAATTTTCCGGGTCAGGCGGATCTGAAGGAAAATCTCAAGGTTTTTATCCAGGCGGCCGCGCAGCGCGGGGAGGCGCTCGATCACGTGCTGCTTCATGGGCCTCCGGGACTGGGAAAAACCACGCTGGCCCATATCATTGCAAACGAATTGGGATCCGACATCAAGATGACTTCGGGACCGATCCTGGAGCGTCCGGGGGATCTGGCCGGTCTGCTGACCAACCTCGGGGAGCGCGACGTCCTTTTCATAGACGAGATCCATCGCCTGCCGCGCGTGGTGGAGGAATACCTCTATTCGGCGATGGAGGACTTCGTCATTGACATTATGATAGACACCGGCCCCAGCGCGCGATCCGTACGGCGCAATCTGGAACGGTTTACCCTCGTGGGCGCCACCACCCGGGCGGGGCTGTTGACCTCCCCCATGCGCGCCCGCTTCGGTATCGTCGGACGGGTGGAGTTTTACAGCGAGGAGGAACTGGGCCGGATTGCCCGGCGTTCGGCGCGCATTCTGGACATTCAGATAGACGAGGAGGGCGTGCGGGAAATTGCCAAGCGCGCCCGGGGCACGGCACGGGTTGTGAACCGTCTCCTCTGCCGCGTCAGGGATTATGCGCAGGTCAGGGCCGACGGCCTCATCACAGGCGAGGTGGCCGATCGCGCGCTGAAAATGCTTCGGGTAGACGAGATGGGATTGGACGAGATGGATAAGCGCATTCTCCTGGCCCTGATTGACAAATTCGACGGCGGCCCCGTGGGATTGGCCAATCTCGCGGTGGTGGTCGGCGAGGAAAAGGACACCATAGAAGAGGTGTACGAGCCGTATCTGATCCAGGAAGGCTACCTGAAGCGCACCTTGCGCGGGCGCGAGGCGATGGACCTGGCGTACCAACATTTCGGAAAAACGAAGAAACAGGATCGCTTCGCCGGAACGCTTGCAATAGGGTGAGGCAGGGGTCAGAAGTCAGGAGTCAGAATTCAGGAGCCAGAAGCCAGAAGTCGGGAGCAGCTATTCTGAATTCTGAATTCTGAATTCAAGAGTCGGAGGCCGGAGAACAGATTGAGTTCAATTGACCTCTTCCTGATGCCTGATGCCCGATCCCTGACCCCCGATCTCTGTTTCCTGAATCCATAACCCAATCATCCCAGGGAGGCTGAGATGAACAATTCAAGCGGAGTACCACAGTTCGCGGGAATGGTGGCGCTGATTGCGCTCCTTCTGACCGGCTGCGGAGGCCCGGCGACGAAGAACGCCAGCACGGCATCGCCGGATATGGAAAGAATAGAGGAGGAGTTCGCTGCGCTGAAGCAGGAGTTCGAGCAGAACAATCCGGCGGCCGGGCAGCAAATCGAGGCACTGCGAACGGAGCTTCAGGCGCTGATAGTCGCCCAGGACGAGGGGATTGAAAAACTCAACGACCAGACGATGAACCTGGGGAACCGGGTGGCGCTCCTGAGCGACCAGGTGGAACAACTCCGGAAACGCATTGAGAACCTGAAGCCGCAGCCGGCGTCGCCTTCACCGGCTCGCAAGAGCAAAAAAAAGGCGCCTCGGCAGCCCCCACCGTCTTCGTCGGATCGTAAGGGCATTTTTCGCCCGGACACTTATAAAATCCAGGTCTCCTATAAGGCGGCGCTCCAGGACTATT
The DNA here is from genome assembly GCA_030613045.1 of Candidatus Latescibacterota bacterium. GTDB lineage: Bacteria > Latescibacterota > 4484-107 > 4484-107 > 4484-107 > 4484-107. The sequence continues at coordinate 6,138 of JAUWMS010000092.1, forward strand.
ACGACGGGAAATTCGAGCAGGCCATCGGGGAGTTCGGGGAAATCCTGGCGATGGCCCCCGGAAGCGATTTGGCCGATAATGCGCAGTATTGGACCGGGGAATGTTATTTTTCCCTGAAAAACTATCGGAAAGCGCTCTCCGAGTTTCAAAAAGTATTCACCTATCCGAAAACGAACAAAGGAGACGCGGCCCAGCTCAAGATCGCGCTGTGCTACCGGGAACTTGGAGAACCCGCAAACGCCCGGGCCGAACTGCGCAAGTTGCTCCGCGATTATCCCCGGAGCGAATTCCGTTCGAGAGCCCAATCCGAGCTCAAAACGCTTGGGGAATAAGGCATCCGTCTCACGGGCGCAATAAGAAATCTTCCCGGGAAGTGAAACAAACAGGACAGGCGATCCCTTAGGATCCGTAAAAAAAACCTTCCCGTTTTTAATAAAGAGGATCTTGCAAAAGTGCGAAAAACGAGATGGTGCCGCTATCGCTCGCAATGGCACCATGGCTTTGTTATTGTCATTGCGAGGAGCGAAGCGACGAAACAATCTCATCGGATCAACCTTTTGCAAAAGCCTCTAAGGAAACCAAGAAGCCAGGAAACGGGATTCACCCCCTCCCCTGTTTCTCTTGGGTTCCTGGTTTCCTTATGCATTTCCTCCCGCACGGGAAGTTGTTTTTTTACAGGGCCTTTTGACCAGGAAGGAGTGACCGTTGAACATAGACGAAGCGCAGATTCGGGCCATTGTGGAGGAAGTGGTGAAGGGAATAGGAGGGGGGCCGCCGACGGGCCTGACGGTGGGGGGAACGGGAGACGATGGCATATTTCAGGAGATGGAGGCGTGCATTGAGGCCGCGGAGATCGCCCAGCGGGCGTTGATGGAACTCACGCTGGAGAAGCGGAAGGAGATCATCGAGGCGATCCGGCGGGTGGGCGTGGAGTACGCGGAGGATTTTTCCCAGCGTACGTGGGAGGAGACGGGGATGGGGCGGGTGCAGGATAAAGTGGTCAAGCATCACATCGCGGCCACGTTGACCCCGGGGATAGAGGATTTGGAGACCCACGCCTGGTCCGGCGATCACGGATTGACGACGGTGGAGATGGCGCCGTACGGGGTAATCGGAGCGATCACGCCTTCCACGCATCCAGTGCCCACGATGCTCAACAACGCCATCGGGATGATCGCGGCCGGCAATGCGGTGGTTTTCAATCACCATCCGGCCGCAAAGCAGGTGGCGGCGTACGGCCTGCGGAGAATCCATCAGGGGATCGTCGCGGCCGGAGGGCCTCCCAATCTGCTGACGGCGGTGGAAAATCCGACCCTCGAGACGGGCAAAGTGCTGTTCACCCATCCCAAGATCCGGCTATTGATGGTCACGGGTGGGCCGGGTGTGGTCAAAGTGGCGATGGCCTCCGGGAAAAAAACCATCGCGGCGGGACCGGGAAATCCGCCCGTGGTGGTGGATGAGACCGCAGACCTCCCCAAAGCGGCCCGGGATATTGTGGCGGGCGCCACGTTCGACAACAACATTCTGTGCATCGCGGAAAAAGAAATCTTCGTGGTGGAAGCCGTGGCGGATCCCTTCAAACAGGAATTATTGAAAAACGACTGCTTCGAGCTGGATCGGGCGCAGGCGGATGCTTTGGCGGAGAAGGGGTTTCAGAAGACGGAGTCCGGTCATTACGCAGTGAACCGGAAGTTCGTGGGATGCGATGCGGCGGTGTTGGCGCGTGAGATCGGCGTGACCGTGGATCCTTCGGTGCGGCTTTTGATCGGGGAGACGAATTTCGATCATCTCTTTGTGCAGGAAGAACAGATGATGCCCTTCCTGCCGATCGTGCGGGC
>JAUWMS010000382.1 GCA_030613045.1 Candidatus Latescibacterota bacterium
GCCTTTTTCGAGTACTACCGCGCGCGCCGGGTTCAGGGGATCTTCCTGTCCAGCGGGATCATCGGCACGCCCGACGGGACGATGGAGCGCATCAACGCGATTGCCGAACTTCTTAGGAGAAAGCAGTTCAAGGGGTATATCCATCTGAAAGTCATCCCGGGCGCTTCCGATGCGGCCATCGAGGAGGCCGTTTCGCTCGCGAGCGCGGTCTCGATCAATATCGAAACCGCGGGGGAGAAGCACTTCAAAGGTCTCACCACCACCAAGGACTATCTCGATGGCGTCATCCACCCGCTCAAACTGATCAGCCGGCTCACCGGAAAGGGCGCGCCTTACAGCCGGGTGAACCAGACGACCCAGTTTATCGTCGGGGCCTCCGACGAAACGGACCGGGAGATCGTCCGGTATTCCTGGGGGTTATACAAACGACTGGGCCTGAGCCGCATCTATTTCAGCGCATACCAGCGGGGTCTGGGAGAACCCGATCTTCCGGGGGAGCGCTCGGTGCGCACCAACGACGAGTTGTTGACCCGGGAGCATCGTCTGTATCAGACGGACTGGCTGATCCGCAGGTACGGGTTCCAGGAAAATGAAATCCCCTTTGAGCCGAACGGCAACCTGTTCCTCGCCGCCGATCCCAAGGAGGTCTGGGCGAAGGGGCATCCCGAGTTCTTTCCGATTGATGTGAATCGGGCAGGCAAATACGAGCTGCTGCGCGTGCCGGGTTTCGGTCCGGTCACCGTCGCCCGCATTCTCCAATTCCGGAAAAAAGGAGGGAAAATCCGGTCTGTCGAGCATCTCGGAAAACCGGGGAAGCGACTACGGAAAGCAGACGAATACGTGCAATTCGGATACTAAGGATCGAGGATTAAATAACTTCCCCATTTGACCGCAGAGAACGCGGAGACCGCAGAGCAGCAAGCTGCAAACAAAGCCCAAAGGCAATGGGACGCGGATTAAACGGATTTTCACGGATCAAACAACGTAAACATGCGTAAAACCTTACCTTCCTCGTTTTACAAAAATTATGCAAATAGGAACGCAGGGCCTTTCAACCTCCTTTTTTCGGGTTTCTCTGCGCCCTCTGCGTTCTCCGCGGTTAAATCGGGTTTTGAGCCTTTTTCCAAATCAATAAACTTTTGAAACGCTCAAACACTTGTCCTGTCCCCGGCGATATGAAAATTCAGGAATCCGATCTATACTTGCCCATAAAGCAGTATCTCGAGCATCAGGGCTATTCCATCTACGGCGAGGTGGTCCACTGCGACATCACGGCCAAAAAAGGCGATGAGCTGATACTCATCGAGCTTAAGACCCATTTTTCAATCGCCCTCCTGATGCAGGCCGTCCGTCGCCAGGAGATCTCGGATTCGGTCTATGTGGCCGTTCCGGTTCCTCATAACCGAAGAAACCCAAGCCAGTTCAAGGGGATGTGCAGATTACTCAAACGCCTCGAACTCGGCTTGATCCTGGTTCGATTCCTGAAAACGAAAACCAAGGTAGAACTCATTTTCCATCCCGACCATTACAGAAGAAGAAAGAATTCCAAAAAACGAAGAGCCATCATCCGGGAGATGGACGGCCGGTTCAAAGACTACAACACCGGAGGAACTCCTTCGACTGAAGAGCGGATCACCGCGTATAAACAAAATGCCATTCAGATCGCGGCTCTTTTGGACCGGTTTGGACAGGCATCGCCCTCCCAATTACGGAAACTCGGGACCGGGGAGAAGACGCAATCCATTCTCTCCAAGAATTTCTACGGATGGTTTGAAAAGGTGGATCGCGGGATTTATGCCCTTCATCCGCACGGGCGCGCATGTCTGAAGAAATATCCGGAGATCGTCAGCCACTTTATGGAAGAGCAGGAAAGTGGGGCTCCGAAGTAGTTGCCACCGATGGGTTCATCCTCATCCGAGCCGGATTCCGAGCACAGAAAGGCACTCCCTTTTATGTTCCTTCGATGGAGAATCAGTCCTCGCACAAACACCCCTCTTTCCGTGCCCACAGTGGGAAGTTTCTTCTTGACTTTTGCCGGTGGGATAAGTATCTTCAAAAAGATTTTCACTTCAACTCAAATTTTCTATTTTCACCCCGGAAAATCCCTTACCACGGATAACCACGAAATAACACGGAATAAACTGAAAAAATTCCTGTGCACTTCCGTGAAATTCCGTGGAGAAGTCTTTTTTTTCACGTCAACGATTTCACCTTTAGCAACGCAAAGAACGCGGAGAAAGGAAGGAGGAGGCCATTGTCGAACGTTAAAAGAGCCTTGATCAGTGTATCGGACAAACGCGGCGTGGTGGCGTTTGCTCAACGATTGGAACGTTTGGGTGTGGAGATCGTGTCCACCGGAGGCACGGCCCGAGCGCTGTCGGAGGCCGGCGTGAAGGTGCGCTCCATCTCCGATCTGACGGGTTTCCCGGAAATGATGGACGGTCGGGTAAAAACCCTGCATCCCAAAGTGCACGGTGCGCTCCTGGCGCTTCGGGACAATCCGGATCACATGAAGGACGTGGCGGATAATGCCATCGAGTTGATCGACATGGTGGTGGCCAATCTGTATCCATTCGAGCAGACCATCGCCAAACCGGACGTCTCCATCGAGGAGGCCATCGAGAACATTGACATCGGCGGACCCACGATGCTGCGCAGTGCGGCGAAAAATTATCGCTACATCACGGTGGTGACCGATCCGGCGGACTACGACGTGGTAGCGGATGAATTGGAATCCACCGGAGCCGTCTCCCCGGAAACGCGCGCCGCCCTCTGCGTAAAAGTTTTCCGTTCCACCGCGGATTACGATGCGGCAATTGACCGGTATCTCAGTGAGCACCTGTCCGGCGAGCAAATCCTCCGCCTGAAATACACGCAGGGACAAAAATTGAGATACGGCGAGAATTCCCATCAGGAGGCCACGTTCTATCGGGACGAGCGGAGCACCGAATCCTCCATAGCCGGAGCCACGATCCTCAATGGGAAGGCGATGTCCTACAACAATTACGTGGATGCGGACGCAACCTTCGAGGCTGTCAAGGCGCTTCGGGATACCTGCGGCGTCGCGGTGATCAAGCACACGAATCCCTGCGGATACGCCACGGGAAGCACGCTTCGGGAGGCGATGGAGGCCGCCTGGGCGGGCGATCCCATCTCGGCCTTCGGATCGGTGATCGCGGTGACTCGTCAGTTGGATCTCGCTACGGCCCAATTCCTGAAGGGCGATTCGGTGAAACACATCGCTTACGAGATCGTAAACGGCGAAAACGTGCCCGGAGCGGTTGCGGGCAAATTCGTCGAGGTGCTCATCGCGCCGGGATTCGACGAGGATGCGTTGGCGTTTCTGAAGAAAAAGAGCAAAATGATCCGGCTGCTTCAGGTGGATCCGCTGGATGCCGGAACGCCCGATCCCAACACCTACCGGAAGATCACGGGAGGGATGCTGGAACAGGGCCGCGATCTGTCGCTGTTTGAAAAATTTGAGACCGTGACCGAGCAGGCCTTCCCGGAGGCGAAAAGCGCCTTGTCGGAATTCGCGTGGAAGGCGTGTAAATACACCAAATCCAATGCGATCGTGCTTTGCCGCGAATATGCGGCCGGACAATTTCAGGTGATCGGCATGGGCGCGGGACAGCCCAATCGCGTGGATTCGCTGAGGAAATTGGCGGCCACGAAGGCCCGGGAGAATCTGAAGATCGAATGGGATGCGTCCGGAAAAACCGGCGATTTCGAAGCGTTCGTCGCGGAGCAGATGGCGGAG
>JAUWMS010000496.1 GCA_030613045.1 Candidatus Latescibacterota bacterium
TAAGAGGCATTCATTTCTCCGCGGGATGGATTCGCCTCGGCGTGGACGACATCCCCAAATATCCCGACCTGGTGTAGGGCAACGATCCTAAGACGCCCACCCGGCGTGCAAACGATGTGTTGTTGCAGGGAGACGGCGTTCCGGAGGGGGTTTTCACGGATCGGGAGGATGCGGTCTATCTTTCGTTTTCCAAGATGAACACGCTTGAGGTGGATATGGGCTGGCAGTATTTTGCCTTTCGGCTTTATCTCCCCGTCGGCGTGAGTTTCAAGTTTCTGAACTACTCCATGGGAGAAGCGTCCGGCCGGGGCGTGGGCATTGACATAGGAAGCATGCTTCTTTTCGGGGTGGATGAACTGTTGGACAACGCCGCTTTAGGGAAGGCCTCTTTCGGCCTAATGATTCAGGACGTGGCCAACACCGCCATCATTTGGAAAAGCAAGTATCAGGACACGATCCCTACCAATGTGAAGTTCGGCGCCGCGTACGAGCAGCCCATCCCCGCCTTTAACAGCCGTGCTACGCTGCTCTGGGAGATCGAATCGAAGTACAAGGGAACCCACCACGTCGGGCTGGAATATACCTATGCCGAACGCTTGGCCTTGCGCATCGGATACGACGAAGAGCGTGTTTCGGTCGGTGCCGGAATCACCTTCTGGATGTTCCGAATGGATTACGCGCTCAGCAACTACGACCTTGGGATCATCCATCGCGCCAGCGCGTCGCTTCGTTTCTGAAGGCAGGTAAAGGTAAAGGGTGAGGTAAAGAAAGTCAAACTGCTACTCCTGGGAAGAGTTGGGGGGAGGGTCTTTACCTTTACCTCTACCTGACTTTCTCTGATTTCTAAGGAACAATCTATGGCCCGAACTTTCACACGCTTCGGGATGCTCATAGCGTCTCTGGCACTGCTCGGGACGGGATGCGAGCGCGGATCGAACAAGGATACCGTAGCACCCGATCCGCCGGTGGTATTGCCCGCTTCGGAGTGCACCTCTGCCGACGAGCAGGGCATTGATGCCGTACCCGACAGGGACCGGATCCGTCTGGAGTGGTGGGTGGGTTCGGAGGAGGATCTGGCGGGTTATGAGATCTATCGCCATCGGGAAGGAGAGGCCGTGGATTCGCTCGTAGCCGTGCTGCTCATAGAGGAAATTTCCGGCGAGGTGGCTTTCTACGAGGACGAGGATGTGGCCCTTCAGATGCGCTATTTTTACACCATTAAAGCCTTCGACGAAGCCAACAATGCCAGCACCGTGAGCGATACGCTGACGTATATGCTCCTGTCCAAACTGATGCCGGATCAGCCCCGCGGAGACATAACGGACCGGATCCCGGAATTTGTTTTTCAGTGGGGGGACGATCCTTTGCCGATTGTCTCCTATGTGATCAAAGTCACGGATGTTATGGGCACCTATTTGTGGATCAGCGATCTATTCATTGCCCAGGAATACGACACTCCTGTCCACATTGTGTACAATGTGGACGGCAGAGCAAACTCCGATTCACTTGAATCGGCGGTCTATTTCTGGCGGGTAGATGGCGTTGGAGCCGAGGAATATTCGGGATCCGAGTCTTACTGGATGCGATTCAAAGTCCAGTAGATCTGATCTGGGATGGTGCGGCTTCCCCATCTTCATTTCGGTGCAGCACGCCGGATTTATTTCGGCTCTATGATAATCTTTTTGGAAGCGCGGAAGAGGCGAAAATGTGGGCTATTAGCTCAGGTGGATAGAGCGTTGGTCTCCGGAACCAAAGGCCACAGGTTCGAGTCCTGTATAGCTCACCAGAAAAGAAAGGCTACGGAGAGATCCGTAGCCTTTTTGTTTATTGTGGAGAGATGCCGTGCGCGGAGCATTCCGGATGAAACGTAGAACGTGAAACGGGCATGTAGGGCGCGATCCTTGTGATCGCCCTTGCAACACGTGGTACGTGAAACGTAAAACGTAAGGCGGAGCGCGCGCATCTATCTCCGCCTTACGTTTTACGCCGGATTTCCGACCTCTGACCTCCGACCTCCAGCCTCTGGTTTCCTACCTCTCCGGCTCCCGCTCGTACGGCATGTTCATCAGGGCGATGAAGCTGGACGGATGGGACTCCCGGGCAATGGTTCGTGGCTGATCCGCGGTGGAGCGAAACCGGCATACCCGCTCGAACGGCGGCGTCAATTCGATCCGGCCGAAGTCTTCCTCCCGCGCCCGCTGGATGGCCTGCTTGGCACCCTCCCGGATGCGGTCGCAGGCGGTCTCCGGATGCAGATGGATGGCTGCGGTGTTGCGGCGCCGGTATTGGTCCGTGGTCATCTCATCTCCTTTTCCCGGCGTGGTGCCCCGCTTCACACTCACGGTCCCGATGCCCGGAACCAACGCGGCCGCCTCCCTGGTGAACGCTTCGTCCCCGGCTCCGAAGATCGCCCGCACCCCGAGTTCGCCGGCACACATAGCCAATTGCCCGAACTCGCCGATGGAGATGCTGTTCACGGAGAGATCTACGTAGTTGAAGGACTGGGTGTGCGCCAGATGCGCGTATTCGGTGCGCGCTTTAGCGTGCTGTCCCACCCAAGCCACTGCGTCGTAGGAATCGTCCAACAGCGCAGGCCAGCCAGTGGGCCAGCCTCGCATCAGCTCCACCCGGCGATCCAGGAGTTTCGGGGAGATCGCGCCCGGGCCATGGCCGTCGGCCACCGTGATCTCCGCAGCGCCTCCCTCGAAGAAGCCCTCCGCCGCCGCGTTGACCTCCAGCGTCAGGAACTCCTTGGCCAATTCGTAGTAGCGGGTTCCCGGAGTGCCCCAGTCCTCGAAGTTCCTCACTCCCGCCCCGCCCTCCAGAGCGGGCATGCGGGAGAGGTTCATCGGGG
>JAUWMS010000063.1 GCA_030613045.1 Candidatus Latescibacterota bacterium
GGGAAGGTCGAAATTGACAACGATGGCACAATCCTGAAGGTTCTGGCCTACGCTGAGGATGTCGGTTGAGAGGAGCACGCTGATTTCGTTTTCCAATGCGATCCGATCCCGCTTCTTGTTGCTCTCCGGGCTGAAACGCCAAGCCAGCGCGGTCGGATCGGCCGTATCGCCCCAGACGCCGGCCGAGTCGCTGAATCCGCGATGCTTCAATTGCGCTTCGAGATAGCGTACGGTGTCTGCAAATTGCGAAAACACCAGGACCTTTTCATCGGGATGTTGTTCCGTGAGAAGATCCACCAGGGCATTTAGTTTGGCGTCGCGTTGCGGGTCCCAGTCTCCGCCGGTCTCGAGAACTTTTACAAGTTTATGCGCGTCTTCGCGAAGATGCTCGGCCAGTTTGGATACAAAAAGATCGGGGCGCAGCCATCTGAAACGTGTTTGGTATGAGGCGGCGTATTGTGCGTAAATCTCGGCAGCCTGGCTTTTGAAGTCCTTTCCCGTTCGAAATGTGCTGTGGTTTTGAAGCGCTTGGTTCTCATCGTTACTATTCTCATTTTCAAACAGTTCACCATCCGGCATATCGGTGTCTTTGTCGCTAAATCGGGTATCTAGCAGTTCGGCATCTTGTGCGCCAATCGGCAGCGCAAGATTATTCTCGATAGCATGAAGAAAAATGTAGTTGCGGAGAATATGCCGCTCAACGGATTGGATAAAGGCCAACCCACTACTTTCCAGCCGCTTGAATAGGTTGGTTCGGCAAAAGCCCATCAGACGCCTGCCGGCGCGGGAGAGGTCTTGTAACTGTTTTTGCTCCGTGGAAGTCGGCGGTTGTTCCGGGTGAGACGCGAGGTAGTTCCCAAGGCCATAGCGTGGAAGGTTCAGCCCATTGATGGTATCCACAGCGGAATCGGAATAAAGCCGCGCGTATTGGTCGTCCGGATTCTTTTCGTTGATGGAGAATTTGACGGTTTTGGGGACACGGGTTGGAAAATAGAATCTACGTCCGTCTTGAAATCCCAGATACTTGCGCCCGTTGTCCGGGTCTGTGTGCGCGTAATTATCCTGGATAAACGTCCGCGTGCGCCGCACCAGATATAGGCGCATCAGATCACGCCAGTCGTCGGGATAGTCGCTCTTCTCAAATGCGGCCAGAGAACGGGGCGAACACTGATGACGACTCAGAAAATCCGTTTCTCTCATTTGGCGGAGTAAATGTTCCGGGCGAATGCCGATATCGCGGTCTTCCTCGACGAATAAGCGGAGCTGATTGGAAAGGTCCAGATAGGTCTTGTTGTATGGCGTTGCCGTCAGCAGCATACACTTGCTGTCGTTTTCGCGAATATATTCATAGATGGCGCGAAATGTCTTGCCCTCCCGGTTGCGCAGGTTGTGACTTTCGTCAATCACAACCAGTTGATAACGCCGTTCTTCAGGTAGGTCGCGGATAGCGCGACTGATGGACATCACTTTTCCGCGCAAACCGTATTGCTCGCGATAGTCCTCCCACATCGGGACCAGATTCTTGGGGCAGATGATCAGCGCGCGCATACCGTAGTCGTCCTCGAAGATGCGTGCTACTGTGGTAGCCATGAGGGTTTGCCCAAGTCCGACGACGTCGCCGATCAGTACCCCGTTTCGCTTATTGATATGGTGGGCAGCGATCTTGACAGCGGCTTCCTGGAACTCGAACAAAACGTCTTGAAACTCGCGGGGAATGCGGAATTCGCTCAACCCTTCGCGAGCTTCCTGCGCAAGGTGATAGGCCATCTTGATGTATATATGATACGGTGGAATCCGTTCTTCGCGCGCCCAGCTTTCCTCGATGATCTGAACCAGTTCTTTCGAGATGTCCAGCCAGCAGCGATCATTCCAGCGATCCTCGAACCAATGCGCAAGCTTTTGCGTGGCGTCGTGGTCCATTACATCCACGTTGAGTTCACCCTGACCGGCGAGACCGGCCATGGTCAGGTTACTGCTACCCAGATATCCAATGATGGGATTTATTGGATCCGGCCTGAAAAGGATGTATAGTTTTGCGTGCAAAGGATGGCGCAGAAATAACTTGACGATCACTTTTTTCTCTCGAAGACGCTTCGCAAGACGCTGCAGACCGTCTTCGTCTTCATTGTTCGGGGCGCCTATGGCAAGCTGCTGCCGAAATTCCTCAGCCAATTTTTTCTTGAGTCGGATAGCGGTTTGGTTGTCCATGCTGCTTTCAGCATTAATAAGACTCAAAGCCCCGCGTAGCTCATCTTGTGGAAGTCTTTGCATTCCAACCAGCAAGCGGCAACAATGCCCCTCGCCTCCGGTCCAATGCTCAATATGCCTGTCAAGTTGTTTCCATCCCCTCAGATTGAAATATCCAACACAAAAATCTGCATGGTCGGAAACCGTCAGCGTCTCCCTTAGCACAGGCAATAGAGATTGTTCGATATTGTCGAATATACGTGGCACGATTTTCAACTCCTCAAAAATCCGAAGTAAACTCGGCACTGGCAAAGGCAAACAAGCCTCTGAAGAGGCTGGAAGTGCGGTCTCTTCAGGGAGTTCGTGAGGTACCAGTGTTAGTTATAGCTCGGCTTTTTTCTAGAATTCATCAGCCCGTCCAAAAGGCACTGGAGCGCCCACTACGAACAACGTGTTCATATACCGTTCGTCAGAGAATCACTTTGGAAAACAGCTCCTTCACCTCCTGATACCCTTTTCCCAAAATGCGGATGTCCGATCCATGAGACAAAAAACGCGCGCCTTTCTCCACGAGTTTCCTTCCCTGTTCCACCGTGCCAAAAGGCATGCCCCACCACTTGCCGTATTTGGCGGTCAGGGCGGCGACCTTGTCCACGACCTCCATGATCAGAGGATGACCGGTCTGCGGAAATACGCCGAAGCTCATGGACAGATCCGCGGGCCCGATGAAGATTACATCCAGCCCATCCAGCGCAATGATCTCTTCGAGATGATCTATCGCCTCTTTGTCCTCGATCTGGACCACGAAAAAGGTCTCCTCGTTGATCTCACGCACGTATGTGCTGATGTCCGTCATGAGATACTTCGCATCCGGCCCGGCATTATCAAAACCCCGCTTGCCCTGAGGCGGAAATTTCGCCCAGTCGAGGTATCGCTTCACCTCCTCAGCCGTCTTGCAGTGGGGGATCATCACGCCCGTTGCGCCGCTCTCCAAAGGCTTCATCACGGAAGGATACCCGTCCTTGACGATCCGCGCCATCGCCTCCATCCCCGTGCCCCGGCAGGCTACGGTCATGGACAGCAAATCCGGCAAACTGAAGCATCGGTGCTCCATGTCGAACCAGATGCAATCGAATCCAATGTGGCCCACCAACTCCACCAGCCAGGGCATCGGCACCGCCCCCACGTTGGTCACGGACACGACTTCATCGGCACGCAGCTTCTCCAACACGCGATTCTTTTTCATAACGCTCCTCTCATTTTTTTTACCGCAAAGCCGCAAAAAATCCAGAGACAAGAAAGTGAGAAAGTGGGAAAATGGGGAAGTGAGGAGTCTCACCATCTCACTTTCTCACCGTCTCACTGTCCCGCTTTCTCCGCGTCCTTTGCGTCTTTGCGGTGAATCATGAATTGCTCAATCCAGAAGGAAAGTGCGGCCTCATCCCGAAGCGTGACGTTTACTCACGGTGGGACACGTCGGAAGGCTCCCGTATGAGCAAGCTATCCGACGTGCACAAAAAACGGAGACGCGTGCACTAAGTCCGCTGGATTGTATCCGGCAGGCTCCGGATCGACCAGGGTGGCATCTACCGTGACCACATACCAGTGCGCCCCCGGAACAACGTTTTCATCAACAAGCTCCACAGTGGCTTCCGTTGCGCCCACATCCGTCCACTTTAGAAGCACCCCATCGCGCATCAGGCACACCCTTCGGATTTCCTTGGCGCTGGAAAGCCGACAGGTGATGCGCACTGAACCGGAGACGTCCACGACCGCTCCCATCGCCCGGCCGTCCAACGTCGCATAGACCGCGATTTTGACATTGGACGCGGCGATTGTTTTGCGCTCCCGGATCGCCCGAAAAATCCCGGCAGGGGATACCTCGTGCACCCAAAATCCGGTGAGACAAAACCGATTCGATCCCTGCCCCCGGGAATGGTCACTGCCGCCCACAAGCCCGATTTTCGCGCCTTTACTGAGAAAGTTGTTCGGGAAGGGAGGCCACGATGGATACGCCGCCACCATCATATTGCCCCTCGTCTGCATGGCCTCCATCGCCCATTCCAGTTCGGGATCGTGGGTTTCCGTGACCCGTGTCCCGGACACCCCGTATTCGTCCTCGTTTATGCCATGCATGTGCCGGATGGCCGTGACCGAGCCGGGAGGCAACTCGCGCTTGATCCGCTCATAGAGCGCGGTGAGATGATCGGACACGAGCATCAACGCCCGAAGCCGTTCAAATACGCCGCGATCCATCGCATAAAAATTGGTATGATGGGCCGGCCTTTTCGCCCACTCGACCGCATACAGCGGAATACAATCGTCCCCGGCTTCCTCTTCGAGGCAATCGAGCACGTGCGTAAACTCCGGCTGGGTCATATATTCCACGTGTTCCGTCAAACACAGCACGCGACAGCCCAGCACATCCCGCTGAAATCGAAGCACATCCCGCGGAGAGCCATCGTTGACACTCATGCATTTGGAGTACGCGGAGTGCGCGTGCAGATCGCCCCATATCAAAGTAATATCTTCGCCGGGAAGCGCCATCGCCGGAGGATCGGGTGCAATTTCTCGTGGGATATACGCGGCCTGCTTGTCGGCTGGGATCGTAACGGGGGAAAGCGATTCACCCTTTCCAAAGCGCAGGACTTCAATCCGGTGCTTCCGGGCCGGCTGGGTGGGCCTTCCGGGAAATCCGTTCGCTTCCTCAGCAAAGGATTGTACCGAAAGGTGATCACAACAAGGCAGGAAGCAAAAGATCTCTTCATTCAGACTCAAGAGGGCATATCCGGCATCCGGCGGCCCCGAATGTTCACTGATCCGTGCGGGAGTGGCCCAACCGCCGCAACTGTGACACATCAGGTACGTGTCCCAGCCGTAGCTCTTGGCGCCGACAAAGCGGAATCCACGAAACGCGACCGCCAGTTCATCCTGCAACCAAAATACCCGCGGATGGATCGTCGTGAGGTTCTGCACACTGCCGTCTTTGAAGGCCGTTCGCTCAATACTCAGAATCCCGTCTTGCGTATCCGGCCCCGCTTCAAATCTATCCGCGCCGGGATACAGCACCATCAGGGCCATATCGCGGTGAAGCCCCATGCGTTCGTCCATCCCCCAGCGGGGACACACCTCATACACGGCATGCAGGGTTCCGTCGGATGGATGACACGCGAGATGCGCGTTGAAGTTGTAATCGCCCATCCGGGGCACATGGATCGGTTTGATTACGTTTTGGTTACTCAATTCATACGCCAGAAGCCTCACATTCATGCGCGTACTTCGTTCAACCATCAGGAAAGCCTGACCGGCGTTCGATCCGGCAAGCCTGGGCCGACGGCCCTCGATACGTATCGGGTTTCTGTTTTCGTCCGTCCAGACGGCCACCACGCCGCGGCCCTTTTCAGTAGTCTCACAGGCCACCACTATACGATCACCCGCCATCGCCGCCGAAGGCGACCGGAGCATGCGTTCGGACTCAAAAAGCACGCGCTGTTCCCCCGACGTCCAGAGCATTAGACGCCACACGCCCTCACGAAACTCCGTCCAGACTAAAGCAGGTTTTTCTCCTCCGCAACATGCAACTCCCGTAATTCGTTCCGCTTCGGCGAGATCCCGTTCCTCTATTTTCCCGTCCGTGCTGGAAACGAGGATAAGCTTTCGTTTGGAAGAAACCACCGCATGGCTCCACGCCGCTTCGTCTTTTCCTTCCCTGAACGTCACGGAATGACGCCCCAATTCCGAGAGAAACTCCGCATCGCAATCCCGCAAAAGGAGCGCTCCTGCAAACCACCCATTGGGCAGCATCCCCGCATCGCATCCAAAACCGTTCTCAATGGTATAGATTGTTTCCATAGGTGTTGTGCCTCTGTTTCTGTCAGCGGCAGAACGTCTCGATCACATTAAATCAAATCAATTCACCCCTCCGCATGATTTCAGCGAAAGCGGATCGAATTTCAGACCGTCGCCGGCAAAAAATTTGGAGAAAAATTCGTAATACTCCAACCTGAGGCATTGGATAAAGACCACCAATCCCTCCAGAAAAATGGCCAGAATATTTCCCTCTATGATGACCGACAGGCTGGCTTCTTTATTGGGGATCAGCCCGGCGATCAGAAAAATCGCGGCGCACAGGGCGGCGTGGTTGAGCGCGAAGGCTCCGACACGCACGAAGGAGATGGTATGCGTCAGGTATCCCAGCACCATTTCGACCGGCTTGAACAGGGATTCCATCACATCTATCTCGACCTTCCTGGCCCCGGACCTTCTTTTGGCAAAAGCGATGTAGATAAAATCTCCGAACATCACGAGCAACAGGGGCACGATTAATGCGGGAGCGGCCACGTACAGGCTGACGTTCTTCTCTTTGAGCGCACATCCCAGCACCGCCAGAGCCGTCCAATAAAAAATGCCGCTGAACAAACCCCATTGTCCGAACAACGCCTCCCGGAACGCCTTCTTCGTAAAGGCCTGCACAACGCTCAAAATGATCCCCAAGCTCAAAATACCCACGCCGAGAAGCACGGTCAGAAAAAGGAAGCGCATCGTGTTTTGTTCTTCGAACGGCCGAAGCCACAGGGCATCTATGAGATGCTCACAGCCGAAAACGCTGCCGAAAAGCACACCGAAGAGCATGGACGATCCGCCCGCAAACATCAGGAGCTGACCCATCTCCCGCATTTTTCTCAGCATCCCGGAGGGGAAAAATGCCAGGAACGCTCCGATCAGGACCAACGTGAATCCGTGTCCCACGTCTCCGAACATGAGGCCGAACATCAGCAGAAACGTGATCGCGACGAAGATCGTCGGATCTATCCCCCGATAGGAGGGATAGCCGTAGGTCCGAACCAGACTCTCAAAAGGCTTCAGAAACGCAGGATTTTTGAACCGGGTGGGCACTTTTACCCGCTCCTCCCGGACGACTGGCTCTTCCTCCGGTTCGGAGAGCTCGATGGTGCATTTCCCGTGCGTGGCCTCATGGATCTTTTTGCTCAAGGTGTCGCATGCGGAAGCAGGGATGAAGCCGGTGATGAAATTCAGAAAGGGGGTGGCGCCGAATCGGCTCATCGCCGTCAGTACCTTGATGTTCGCTTCGATTGGTTCCCGCCAATGGAGGAGGGTCTCCGTGCTCTTCTTCTCCAGATCGGCCCAACGCGCTTTTGCCTCCGCCTCCGCCTCCCGGATCTGCCATATCTCCAACTCCACCTGATCCAACGCCTCATCGAGCGGAATTTTGAAGCGATCCGGAATAGAAACGGCCCGGAAGTGGGATCCTTCCAGGCCATCGGCCACAGCGTCCCGGTCGTCCGCGCCGGCGACCACCATGACAGCCGCCTCCTCCGGGCTTATCACACGGACGTAGCTTTGGTGCGCGATCGGTTCCAACGCCCGATCCAACCGGCCGAGGTGCGTCCTCGGGATCGTCCCCATAAAACAACAGAAGTAATGGAATTTCTTCAAATCCTGAAAACTCAGCCCCACATCCTCTAAGGTATGAAGCTGTTCCGAAATTCGATTCAATTCCCGAATCTTTCGCGCTGCGCGTTCCCCGATGCGCTGCATTTCCGCGATCTGAGATTCCCACTCCGAGAGGGATTCCTCCATCGTCTCCAACAGGGCCTGGGGAGCCATCCGCAACGTGCCGGAGGAGGCTTTACGTCTTCCAACGGCAAAATGGGAGAGGATGGCGTCGGTTCGATCCCCGGTCCGCCGCAAGCGCCCGATGGTCTCCTCGTCCACCGAAAAGGAAGACAGCCCTTTCCCCGCGCTCAATTCCTTCTGATCCAGAAGGTGCAGCACGCCGCTTTGAGCCAGCGCTTCCGTGACTCGTAAAAGGTCTTCCTGCATCACAAATATGCGAATCAGACGCATGCGCTCCGGTCGGAACATAGTGCCCCTTCGGAAGATGTCAAAGGCCAAACGGCTGGTAGTTGGTGAGTGGTGAGTGGTGAAAAGTCAGAGGCCAGAGGCCCAGAGGCCAGAGGTCAGAGGGCAGAGGCCCAGAGGTCAGATTTGTTGCATCGGGATTTTGTAATCCCGATGCGGAGCCTTTGGACAGCCAAAAGACGAGTGAGTGGTGAAATTGCGGATTGCGGGGTTTCAATCCGAAATCCCCAATCCGAAATCACTTGAGAGAAAGCCCGGAGAAACCCAAAAAGGCAATGGCCATCAACCCGGCGGTGATGAATGCAATAGGCGCGCCTTTCATGGATTCCGGAAGCTCGGCCAGGTCGTATTTCTCCCGCAGGCCGGCCATCAGCACGAGCGCCAGGGTGAAGCCCACGCCCGCGGAGAAGCCGTGGATCAGGCTCTCGATGAAGCTGTATCCTTCCTCGATGTTGAGCACCGTGACCCCGAGGATGGCGCAGTTCGTGGTGATGAGCGGAAGATAGATGCCCAGCGCCTTGTATAGCCCCGCGCTGGTTTTCTGAATGATCATCTCGATGAGTTGCACCAGCGCCGCGATCACGAGGATAAACGCGATGGTTTTCAGAAAGATTAGATCCAGCCCCCAGACGCTGGTCTCCGGAGCCAGCAGGTACGTATAGATCAGCCACGTGGCCACCGAAGCCAGCGTCATCACGAACGTCACGGCGATCCCCATACTCAGCGCCGAATCCAGTCGCCTCGACACGCCGATGTACGGGCAGATCCCCAAAAAGCGGGCCAGCACGAAATTGTTGATAAAAATCGAAGCGATGACGATGACGAACAAGTTTCCTAAGTCCATGGCAATTCTCCTATACCAAAAAATGAAAGCGCACCGCAAAGTCGAAAAGTCCGCGGAGAAAAAAAAGAGGCCGCAGTTCTTTGCGTTCTTTGCG
>JAUWMS010000392.1 GCA_030613045.1 Candidatus Latescibacterota bacterium
GAAACCGCACGTCACCTCCTCCGGCTTCCGCTCCTCGATGGGGATCTGATCTCCGCTCTCTAAGCTGACATCTAAAGTCGAAACAGGAGCCACCACGTAAAACGGAATCCCGTGCGCCTTCGCCAACACCGCCAGGCCGTATGTGCCGATCTTGTTTGCCGCGTCCCCGTTCGCCGCAATCCGATCGGCCCCCACGAGCACCGCATCCACCTTTCCCTGTTGCATCACCCACGCCGCCATATCGTCGCAGATCAACGTCACCTCAATCCCGCTTTGCATCAACTCCCACGCCGTCAACCGCGCGCCCTGAAGCAGCGGCCGCGTCTCATCCGCAAATACCCGGATGGTTTTGCCCGCCTCCTGCGCCGCGTAGATCACGCCCAATGCGGTACCGAAATCCGCCGTAGCCAGCCCGCCCGCATTGCAGTGCGTCAGCACGGTCATACCATCGTCCAACAAGGTTGCCCCATTTTTCCCCATCGCCCGACAGATCCTCCGATCCTCCTCGAAAATCCGATGCGCCTCCTCTAAGAGCAACGCCTTCCCCTCCTCCACGGACCCCCCGCCGGAGGTCAGAGGCCAGAGGTCAGAGGTCAGAACCCCCCTTCCGTCTTCCGGCCTCTGACTTCTGATCTCTGACTTCTGATCTCTGACTTCCGACCTCTGCCTTCTGTCTTCCGCCCTCTGCCTTCCGATTTCCACCTTCCGCCGCATCCGATCCAATGCCCAGAACAAATTTATTGCCGTGGGACGTGTGCGGGCCAGCCGATCTATGCTTGAATTCAATGCTTGCTCAAACGCCTCCCATGAATCTCCCTGAGCGTCCCGAACTCCCAACACCACCCCGTACGCCGCCGCAATCCCGATGGCCGGCGCGCCCCGAATTCGCAGGGACTCAATCGCCTCCGCCATCGTCTCCACGTCCCGGCAATCGAGATAGGCCAACTCCTCCGGCAACTTCGTCTGATCAATGATCCGAGCCGAATCGCCGGTCCAAATGATGGTCTCTATGGGCATATTCCTATCCTCAAAGTGTTTCGGGTGCTTTCAGGTACTCCTCGTAAAACGTGAAACATAAAACGTAAAATGAGGAGCAACCCCTCACCAGTCACCAATCACCAATCACTACGCGGTTATCCTTACCATCTCTCGGAAGGTCTGAAATCGCTCCTCGATCTCCTTCTCCTCCAAATTCTTCAGCCGTTCCATACTGAACCGCTCCACATTGAACGACGCCATCACACTTCCATAGATCACCGCACGCCGGAGATGCTCCTCTCCGAAATCATCCGCCTGAGCGAGATAGCCGACAAAGCCGCCCGCAAACGAATCTCCGGCCCCGGTCGGATCGAACACATGCTCGGTCGGATATGCCGGCGCAAAGAAAAACGCGTCTTTGGACACCATCAGCGCTCCGTGCTCCCCCTTCTTCACCACCACGACCTCCGGCCCCAGATTCAGCACTTTTTTGGACGCCTTGATCAGATTCGACTCCCCCACCAATTGGCGGATCTCGCCTTCGTTGAGCATGACAATATGCGTCCGTTTCAGTACCTTCAGCAAGACCTCCCGCTTCCCCTCGATCCAGAAATTCATCGTATCGCAGACCACGCGCTTGGGAGCGCGCACCTGATCCAATACGTCCAATTGCAGCGTGGGATCAATGTTGGCCAGAAACACGTACGGAGCATCCCGGTAGGACTCCGGAAGTTCCGGATGAAAATCCGTAAACACATTCAACTGGGTATCCAGGGTCTCGCGCTCGTTGATATCCGATCCGTACACACCCGACCAGCGGAACGTGCGTCCTTTCGCCGTCCGCACGCCCTCCAGATTCACCGATCCCGCACGCAAAAAATCCAGTTCCGCCATCGGGAAATCCTCCCCCACCACACCGACCACATCCACGGGCGCAAAATAGCGAGCCGCCGCGGAAAAATACACCGCCGATCCTCCCAGGGCGTCTTCGACCTCCCCAAACGGGGTCTTCACCGTATCCAATGCTACGGAACCTACGACTAATACACGCATCGAACCTCCTTTCTTTAGAATGAACAATGAGTAATGAACAATGAACTATACCCCACCCAAACCGCCAAAATTCAAGAGGGAATGGAAGGGGATTCCTCATTGCTTATTGTTTCTCGTTTCGCATCTCCCCACAAGCGTTCTAAAGCATAAAAATTTCGCATCTCCGGCTGGAAAACATGCACCACCACATCCACAAAATCGATCAACACCCATTGCAACCGCTCGGTTCCCTCCAAGTGCCAGGACCGCTCCCCTTCTTCCTTCATGCCTTCCACAATGGCGTCCGCAATCGCCTTCACATGGACATCCACCGTTCCCGTGCAAATCACAAAATAATCCGTCATATCCGTCACCGCTCTCATATCCAGCACCACCACGTCTTCCGCCTTTTTCGACTGCGCCAACGCCACCGTACGCTCCATAATCCGTCGCGCTTCCATATTCAAGGTTTTCCTCCCTTGCTAATCTTTTATTGGACACGGATATACACGGATCCACACGGATTCTTTCTCTTTTATTCTCCGGTCCGTGGTCATCCGTGTCCTATCTTAGGCAATCTAAAGACATAACCCGATTTCCCTCATTTCACCGACAACTCCTTGAAATCCTTCCCGATCACCACGGTCACCTCCTCCACATGATACGCAGCCTCCCTCACCTGTTGGATCGTATTCTTTGTCCCCAAAACCTTTGCAACCTTCTTGGCCTTCTCCGGTTCTCCGCAGCGATCCACTACCATCGTCTCCAAAAATCCAAAATGCTCCGCATTGGCCCCGTCACCATTGACCACGTCGAACCCCTTCGCGCGCAATATCCTCGAAAACTTCCGTGCTATGCCCGGCTCCGCGCACCCATTCAACACCTCCACCTTGATACGCATCCCCGGACTTTCCTCCTCCTGCACCGACTGCTCGCATCCCCCTACAAGGCATCCCATCGTTACATAGCAAGCGATCAAGAACCCCAACCTTTCAAATCCCCTCATGTTTCAAACACCTCCTTCGCTGCCTCCCCTGAGGCATCAAAAACACGAAAGGGACGGGCAGACCTACTGCACACGTCCCTCTCGGATCCAGATATCAGCGTCTTTTGATCATCACAAGCCTCCATAGTCAAAACAAAACATCCCGATCCTTTATTCCCTGAACCACGGACGGAGGGCACGCTGAAACGGAACCCGCTGCTGTTGCGCCGGCACCATCCCATAGTGGAACTGAATCGTCATATACTTCATAGGCCGAATGACCACGTCGAAATTCGGAATGAAGAGTTGACCTCCGCCCATCGCATTCCCCGATCCCGCAAACAACACCGACGGATCGTGCATGTACCCCACCTGCAAGCGCATAGAGACGGGCATTGAGAACTGATAGGTCATCGTATTCAAATACATCCCCGCCGAGCTGCTGTACTTTCCGTCCGAAGCGAAGCTCATCGAATAGCTCTGAGCCATATGGAAGCGCTCCGGATCGAGCAACCCAAGGGAACCGAACCGATTCGGCGTCAATCCCAGCACGCTCTTTCCCTCATCGGGATGCAAGCCCTCGCTCAATCCTGTCTTCTCTATCCCTGTTCCTCCCCAAGCCCATGCGGGGGAAAACAACACGATCGCCATACAGATCATCAGATGGGTTCGTTTCATGGCTTTCT
>JAUWMS010000520.1 GCA_030613045.1 Candidatus Latescibacterota bacterium
TACCCGGGAGCAGTTCACGAAGCAATGCACCGCGAATCAGAATGCCCTCCGTGCCTTGAGAAAAAAGGTGGTGCAAACCCCGCTTGCCATTCAACTGCTTGAGGAGTACATAGAGCGATTGATAGCAAACATCAAGGCCATTGATAAAGCCATCAAAACCTTGATGGGCCAAGACCCTACCTTGAAAGAAAAGGGACAACTTGCAGACAAGGTGCCTGGGGTGGGACTTTTGCTCACCGCGAATCTGATGGTTATCACCTCCGGATTCAGCGAACACGTGGATCCTAAATCTCTGGCAGCCTTTATCGGCATTTGTCCTTATGAGCACGAAAGCGGGACATCCGTCAAGAGAAAATCCACGTCAGACCGACACGGAACCGGCAGACTCAGAAAGTTGCTGTATTTGGCTTCGCTTTCCGTCCGAACGCATAATCAGCAGTTCAAGCAGTATTTCTACAGGAAGGTCGCGGAGGGAAAGTCTGAAAGATTGGTCTTGAATAACATCGCCAATCGCTTGCTGCGAATCATCTGCGCAACCGTCAAGTCGGGCACACCCTTCATTGAAAATTATCGGGCTGTCAACCCGATATTGCTGAAATAATACTTGACAAGTCA
Organism: Candidatus Latescibacterota bacterium; assembly: GCA_030613045.1. GTDB lineage: Bacteria > Latescibacterota > 4484-107 > 4484-107 > 4484-107 > 4484-107. The sequence goes on from JAUWMS010000520.1 coordinate 616, forward strand.
TAGAATATCGCAATGACAGAAAAAAACTCAAGGTGAATCGGTATATTTGTATTACTAACCTGCAAAATCTTGTTTTTTTGACAAGATTTTTGTTGAACGAGGGTGCAAAGGATTGTTCGGATCCCCGGATAGGTTTACTTTGGTTGATCCGTGAAAATCCGTGAAATCCGTGTCCCATTGCTTTTGGGCTTTGTTTGCGGCTTTGCCGCGCTGTGTAAATCCGCGTCATCCGTGTGCTGTTCCCGCAGTGCGGATTTCAAAAGATTAGAGGAGCGAAGAAGATGGCTTTGAATGCAGATCATGAGTTGATTGTACTCAAAGGCTCGGCGGCGGAGGTAGGCCTGCGATATGGGCGCTTGATCCGGGAGCATGCCCGGAGGAAGCTCGACCAGTTTTTTGAGACGATGGAGAAGCAGCAGGGGCTGTCCGATGCAACGCTTATCGAGCAGAGGGGAAGATACGAGGAATTAGTGGGTAGGTTGGCTCCCTGGTGGGCTCAGGAGAGCCGGGCGATTGCCGAAGAGATCGGGGTGGATGAGGAGCGGTTCAACGCGTATCAGGCCTTGAGGGAGGTGGATCCCGGTGTTTTGAAGGAGAAAATAGGCATAGAGACGGGATGCACTTCTTTTATGGCGGTTGGAAAGGCTGCCCCGGAGGGCGTGTCTTTGCTCCACAAGAACAGGGATTATACGGTGGATGCGCAGACGGTTTTCATCAAGCAGATCGAGGGGACGTACAAATACCTCGCCTCAACGGACATTCCCAATGTCGGAGTGGCTTATTTCCAGAATGACAGGGGATTGGCCGGTGCGAGCAATACGGGTTCTCCGACCGATGATTGCGCGGCGGAAGGATTCTCCGAACATCATGTGATGCGTCTCCTCGCCGAAAAAGCCGCTTCCTGTGAGGAGGCGTTGGAGTTGGTGCGGGAACTGGTTGATCAGGGGCATTTCGTTTTTAATAAATCGGGCGTGATGACGCTTTTGGTGGATCAGGATAAGGGACTGGTAATCGAAAATACGGCGCGTCATTTGGCCTATCGGTGGGTCGAGGGGGAGACGCTGGTGCGGGCCAATCTTTTCCTGCTGCCCCGGATGAAGGCATGGGAAGCGGAGATGACGGCGGAGCGCTCCGGGAATAGTACTACCCGTTTCGAGAGAGCGAGTCATTTGTTGAATGAAAGCCGGGGGGAACTCAGCGCGCTCCTCTTCAACGAAGTCTCCAGAGATGTCGGGCCGGAGCATCCTATTTGCAGGGACAGCACCGTGTCCGCGTTTACCTCTGTCATCCCCGATGAGTATGAGGCCGCCCTGTCCTATACCTGGGTTGCCGATGGACATTTGAAGCATACGTATTACATTCCCCTGTATCTTGGGATGGAGGGGGTTCCGAAATTCATGGTGGATGGATCGTTGTGGAAGAGGGCGCATACGTTGCACGAGCAGAACGCGTCGTGCTCTTATTCTTTGGAGCAGGAGGGGTTGGAGAGGGAGTTCGAGCAAGATAGGGAAGCGTTAGAGCGCGGGGCGAAGGCCCTTCTGAAAGAGGGGAGAGTGGAGGAAGCGAGGGCGGCGCTTACCCGTGAATGTGCGGGTTTTGCCCGGAAGGCCTACGAACGATTGACTGAGGAGGCAAGGAAGCGATGAGCGTAATGGGTGTAGTCGGAAGTCCCCGCAACAAGGGGAACACGGCAACGTTGGTGCGGAAGGTGTTGGAGGGCGCGGAAAGTAAGGGTGTGGAGACGCAACTTTTCTACCTGGGGGATTATCGGATAGGCGGATGCCGGGCCTGTATGGCATGTAAGCAGACCGGAGTGTGTGCGCAGGATGACGACATGAAACTTCTCCACGCGGCAATTCTGGAGGCGAAGGTGCTGGTTCTGGGAACTCCGATCTATCTGGATCACGTAAGCGCACAGACCAAGGTTTTCTTAGACCGGCTGTATT
>JAUWMS010000055.1 GCA_030613045.1 Candidatus Latescibacterota bacterium
TGTCTTCTGGCTTCTGTCCTCTGGCTTCTGGCCTCTGGCTTCTGGCTTCTGGCTTCTGGCTTCTGGCCTCTGCCTTCTGACTTTTGACTTACCTTCCCGCCCCTCCGGTCATCCCCTCCACCTCTTGTCTTGAAACCTGTCCTTCCAAAGGCTGCCCATTCAGATAGCGCAAAATCTCGTCCACCGCGAACCGGCCTAACAACAGCCGTCCATTTCCCACGGCCCCCGCGATGTGCGGCGTCAGCAAACAGTTGGGCAAGGTGTAGAAGGGACTTCCCGGCTCCGGCGGTTCCGGGTCAGTTACGTCGAGGCAGGCATAGATCCGGCCGGTTTTGAGTTCCCCGATCAGGGCGGCCTCATCCACCGTGGCTCCCCGTCCGGTATTGATGAAGAGTGCATCATCCTTCATGGAACGCAGCAAATCCGCGCTGAATAATCCTCTGGTTTTGGCCGTGGCGGGCACGCAGTTGTGGATGACCTCCGACGTGGCGCACAGTTCCGTCAGATCCATCCGACGCACGCCGTATTCCTCGAAGAGCGCATCCGGAGCAAAGGGATCGCTGACCACGATGTCCAGATCCCGGAAGACACCGAGCAGCCGGGCGAGATGACGCCCCACTCTGCCGAAACCCGCGATGCCCACCCGCATCGAGCAGAGTTCCCGACTCTGGTGGGAATCCCGAACCTTCCGCCAGAGGTCGCCGTCCTGAAGCGCGCGATTTAGCGAAACGACCTGTTTCAGAGCGACGATGGTGATGGCCAGTGCAAACTCGGCCACGCCCCGGGCCAGCACGTCATTGGCGGTGCTGAGGAGCAGTCCCCGTTTCCACACCGCATCCGTGGCCATGCGCGCCATACTTCCGGCGGCGTGCATCCACAGCTTCAGGTTCGGAGCCGGGGACAGCGCCTCCTCCGTGAGTTCCTGGGTTCCCCATCCGCTCAACAGGATGTCCGCCTCCCGCATCAGTTGGGTGATCTCGTCGAGATTCCATTCCTCCTGCTGGCGGTACCGGACGGTGCACCGGGCTTCTAACCGCTCCCAGTCCTGGGATGCAAAGCAGACGGATCGGATGGAAGGCGGAATGAGAACCGCTACTACCGATTTTTTTTCGGGATCGCTCACCGGATCTCCTTTCACGTTAGCGGGCAGAGACACAGCTCTGCCCCTACTTCAAAATACGTTCGGCGTTTTTGCGCACGATGCACTCTCTGGCTTCAGCAGAAATATCTACCGTTTTGATGTACTCCACGATGGGCGTTTTCTGTCTCTGCCGAAGGTAGTCCGTGCCGAAGAGGAGCCGGTCTTTGTTCCGCTCCAAGAATTGGCGTCCGAACTCCGGATCGCGGGTAAGCGCGTTGTACCCGGAGCCGGCGGAGAGATCGCCATAGACGTTGGGATAGGTCTGGAGGAGGATGTCCACTTTCCCGCCGGGCGTCACCGGACGTTTGGGATATCCCCCGCGGTCTTCGTCGCGCACATCGCCGCTGATTTCGGACCACCAGTGCGTGGCGTGAAGGATAAACGTGGTTTCCGGGGCGGATTGGACCGCGTGCTCCAATCCCGGCAGTCCAATTTTATCCGTGTTCCTCAGACTATCCATATGGATCACTATGGGGAGGCCCAATTCCCCGCAGGCCTGGTGGATGGCCATCAGCCGGGGATCGTCCACCGGAAGGCCTGCGAGGCATTCGCCAAAACCTTTCGCGCCCTGATCCACGTATTCCTCGATGATCGAACGAAAGTCGGTGTCGGGGCTGGATGTTCCGATGCGGGGATCCACGTTGCAGAAGGGGATCAATCGGTCGGGGAAACGCCGACAGGACTTGAGGATATACGGAGAGGGCACGTAGTAATCCAACTCCTCCGGATTCTCGATGGCGAGCACCACCGCTTTCTCAATGCCCTTCCGATCCATCCAGCGGACGAGTTTGCGCGCGGTCAGGTAGGGCTTGCCGTAAACAATTTTGCCGATGTGGGTGTGGATGTCAATCATTGGGTGGCTCCTTTCAAGCATGTCGGCAGATCGAGGAGGGGAACGTTGGCTTCTCCGAAGAAGCGTTATGAAGCGTGAAACGGGAGACGTGAGACAAGGCTGCTGCTTTTCTATGCACCTATTCGGACGCTACGGGAATGGAATATGGGCATAGATGGCGTGTTTGTCAAGTCCTTTTTGGCCCGAATTCCTGATAGGTTGTTTTTTTTCTTGAAAATGTGATCTTGTTCGGTTATACTGTTGGCAGATTTTCGGGAACTTTCCTGGGTTGTTTCATGGCTTTCCCATGCGCCTGCTCGAAGAAGCCGACGCCATCCCGGCCATCAAGACCTACTTCAGGGCCTGTGTCATCAGCGATCAGGTGCGCCACATCATCGAGAGCAAGCAGTTCACCGACCCGGCCACCAACCCGGTCTTTCCCACCCGCGACTTCCGCGCTGTGCCAGAGAAGTACCGCTTTCTCATTCCCGAATACGTCAAGGATTACGTTTCACTCAACCAGTTCGCTGCATAGGAAAAAGATGACTAAACAAAAGAAATTAACCATTGATGTTCAGGGGACGACCATCACCGTTCTTTCCCAGAAGGATGAGGACTACATTTCCCTGACCGATATGCTCAAGGCGAAAGATGGCGATTTTTTTATTTGCGCAGCCTGGGTTTAATACCCCGCCCCTTGGGGCGTTCAATGCTTTTATAGATACCCCGCTGCTTGCGGCGGGGTAGTTCACTTCGGACTGGCTGCGGAACCGCAACACCGTCGAGTTTCTCGGCATATGGGAGCGTGTTCACAATTCCGACTTTAATTATGGCGAATTCGCCATAATTAGAAGCCAAGCCGGCCTGAACAGCTACAAGATTAGCGTCAAGGAGTGGGTCGCCAAAACCAATGCTGTCGGTCTGCGGGCCACCGCGGGAAGGTACGGCGGCACCTATGCCCACAAGGACATCGCCTTTGAATTCGGCATGTGGATCAGCCCGGAATTCAAAATCTACCTCATTAAGGAGTTCCAACGTCTCAAGGAAGACGAAAACAGCCGCCTGTCGCTTGCTTGGAACCTGAATCGCACCCTTTCCAAGCTCAACTACCGCATCCACACCGACGCCATCAAAGCGCGCCTGATTCCAGGAACTATTACACCCGCGCAGGCCGCCACCACCTACGCCAATAAAGCAGACATGCTCAATGTGGCCCTTTTCGGCCAGACAGCCAAACAATGGAGGGATCCCAATCCCAACCTGGAAGGAAACATGCGCGATTACGCCACCATCGAACAACTACTGGTGCTGGCCAATATAGAAAGCATGAACGCCGAACTCATTCACATGGGGCTGTCACATGGGGAACGTCTCAAACGCCTCAATGACATCGCCATCCGCCAGATGCAGGTGCTTACTGCTGCACCGGCACTCAAACAACTTAAGGAATAGTTCATGCTCGACACCGATACCAAACGCCGCATCGACACCGCCCGCGACATCCTCGTGGGCAAGGTGCCCGACCCCAAGTCCCAGGTCGAGCAGATCACCATCGCCCTGATCTACAAGTTCATGGACGACAAGGACACCGAGAGTGAAGAGTTCGGCTGTCAGCGCAAGTCCTTTTTGGCCCGAACTCCCGGATACACAGTTTTTTCGCTTGACAATCTGATCTTATCCTCTTATTTTCTTGGAAGATTTTCGGGAACTTTCCTGGCCTGCATTATTCACAAATCTGCCCAGAGTATTCTTTCGTTATTTGTACGCCAGGGTGTTTTGGATTTCCGGTTTCAAAACGTTATTTTTTAAGAAAAGCCCGAAGTTAGGGCGCATCATGCAAGGCTTGTGAATAATCCGGGTTCTGTCCCGTCAGGGACTAAATATCTATAGCAGAACAATCCAAAAATCATTTCTAAGTCCCGTAGGGACGGCATATTTATTCAATATCCTTCCGAATGCACCTTTCGTCATTATGTGTTTGCCGTGTATATTTCGTCCCTCACGGGACTTGAGGAAGGTTTTCGGCTATTTCAAATGCTACAAATATCTTGTCCCTGACGGGACATCTGTCCTGCATGATTCACAAATTTCCCAAAAACCCTCTTTCGTTTTTGTGCGGCAAAGTGTTTTGGATTTCCGGTTTCAAGACGTTATTTTTAAAGAAAAACCCGAAGTTAGGGCGCATCATGCAAGGCTTGTGAATAATCCAGGCTGGGTTGTTTCATGGCTTTCCCACGCGCTTGCTCGAAGACGGCTATGACATTCGGACCATCCAGGAGTTGCTCGGGCATAAGGACGTATGCACCGCGATGATCTATACATATCTGCTGAACCGAGGTACAAGGGGCATTTGCAATGACGGGAAGGTATGGCCGGAACGTTATCTGGAAAACCACCTAATCAATAGTTCAGTTCGATGTCATGAATTATTCGTAGTAGAAGGAAACATTAGCTATGAAACATAGAGAAAGAGTGCTCGCGGCACTGAACCACGAAGAACCTGACCGATGCCCCATGCAAATCAGTTTCACGCCTGAATTTGCCGAACGGCTTCGGCCCCAAATCGGAAATTATCCCAGGAAAGTGCATAACCCTCATGGAGGAGGGAACGCCTATGAATTGGAACGAGCTCTTGACGAAGACATGCTGCTGACCTCTGTAGGATGGGCTAATTCGTACTACCAGGAATGCGAACCGGGCGCCTTCTATACGGACGAATGGAATATAGGATGGAACGTGCATCAATACGACACGAAATTCGGGAAGGGCGTTTACACCGAGATTGTCGCGCACCCTCTGGCTAAAGATGACGCGATTGAAAGCTACATTACGCCTGATCCAAATCGCGACGACCTCTACCGAGAAAGCGAGTGGGTCATCCGCAAATTCAAGGATGAGTACTGGATAGTAGGAGTAACGGTAACCACCATATTCGAAGCCGCCTGGGCCTTGCGCGGTCTGGAGCGGTTAATGATCGACATGATGGTCAATCCCGAACTGGCCCACCGCATCCTGGATATCCCCTACAGTTATCACTTGACTGCTGCCCGCCGACTCGTTGAGATGGGAGTCGATATGATCTGGACGGGTGACGATATGGGCGCGCAGCATGGAATGCTTATGTCACCTGAACTATGGCGCATATTTATGAAGCCGCGCATGGCGACTTTTATCCGCACTCTTAAAAACATCAACCCCGAACTCAAGGTGGCCTACCATTCAGATGGGAATATCTATCCCATTATTGAAGAACTGATTGAGATTGGTGTCGATGTGCTTAATCCTATCCAGCCTGCGTGCATGGATCCCGCCCAAATCAAGGCCGATTTTGGCGACCGCCTTTGCTTCTGGGGGACAATTGATGAGCAGCATACGCTGCCATTCGGTAACCAAAATGATGTTCGTCAGGAAGTTAGACAACGATTGCGAACCATTGGGAAAGATGGGGGTCTGATTCTCGGCCCTACGCATCATGTCCAACTTGACACTCCCCTTGAAAACTTCTGGGCCATGGTCGAGACAATCAGGGAAACGCCGTATTCAGCTATAAACCAGCTTACATGAAGTAGAATAATGTCTGAAAAGCATGAATAGCGGTAGGAAAGGCATCGAACTACCGGCTGCAGCGGACGGCTATTCACCGCCGGCGAGCTGGAACGTCAGGCATTTAAGGGGATGCATTGCCATGAGTGATAATTACAGGCCGAAAGCGTTTATAAGTTGCAGTCTGCGTTCAGAGGATAAATGGTTTGTGGATTGGGTGGAAGCTGTCATACTACGAATGGGCTTTCAGCCGTTTGGGACTGTTGGCAGATACAGCTTCTCTCCTGAACCTCTATGGAAACAAATACGAGATAATATACGGCAGTCGGATTGCGTTGTCATTGCAGCAACACCTCGTTACGTCCAGCAGGATATACACGATCGAAGAAGAACAGAAAAGGGTTTATCAGAGATGCTTCACGTTGAGGTCGGTATGGCAGTAGCTTCAGATCGACCTGTTTTGGCCTTTGTGTTGCCTGGCACGGATGTCGGAGCATTCTTGCCTCAGCTTGTGCAATATATCAAGATTGATCCAAGTGATAACCTGGATATTCTCCAAAAATGGCCTTGCATTGCGAATTACTTCAGAAGCGCGCTTACGATCATATTAGAACATCGACGCAGAGAGGAAACCAAAGGACTATGGAAAAGCATAGGGGGCATTCTGGCAGTTATCGGTGGAGCACATGTAATAGACTCAATTCTCTCCGCCGATGACAGTGAAGGCGACAATGCCTAACAAAGCGCTTCACCTGACCAGAACCGTGGCGTGAGGTCAATAGTTAGTGTGAGTCTTCTCAAGCGCTTCTGATAGATGAGTTTAGTCCGTTAAGATGGCGCTTGCGGATTGACATCCGCATCGTCAGGCGCTACGAAATCGCCAACCTCCAAGAAACAGAAAAAGCCTATCAGTAAACCATCCAACATGCTACTTGGGTCGGTCCCTAAGTCAGACCGCCCATAGTGGTTACGAGAAAGGGGGAGGCTTGAGCCTCCCCCTTTCTCATGGGCATGGAAAAAAACCGGGACTTATGCGCTCTCAAAAGAAAACCCCTCCGAAACCATTCCGTCACTGAATCTCTATCCCGATCCGGCGCTTTTTTTTCTGCTCGCTGACCGCGATCCGGCATGACGCGATCCCTTTTCGGCAGGAGATCGCATATTCGCCCTCCTCGTAACCGCCCCGAACCATCCAGCCCATCTCCTTCATCCGGGTCTCGTAGAAACGGACGATCTGCTTCAAGCTGTCTTCGGAGGTATAGGCGACCACGATGATCCGCCCTCCGGCCATCTGCCGCCGCATTCTTTTTTTGGCTCCCGGATAGATGGGAACGCCGCGGGGCAGGGCTTCGAGTGAAGCCACTCCGGAGCGACCAATCTGCGGCGGTTCCATCCCCGACGAGGGCGTTCCGGCTTCCCGCCAATCCTCGCCCAAACGCCGCACTGAATTTCGAACCGCTTTCGGCAGTCGAAAGAGGCTGTCCGATACCGCTGCGTTGATCACGATATTATAGACCACGGTGGTATTTCTTCCCTCCTCCGAGGTGACGACCGTTTTTAAGGGGAACTCCTTTCCGCGCCAGATCCAGTCTTTCACCCGATCCGTGCTCCCCTGAGACGGACCGGTCGGTTGGGCCGGACGTTCGTATTCGTAAATGTCCGTCATTTTTCCCTCGATCTCCTCCGATCCCACATGCTTTCCCTCGTATTTGCGGTATTCGGGGAGGCCCTCCGTGGTGATCCGCATCTGAGAAGGTGGAATTTCCAGGGCGATCCCCCGGTTCAGCAAAATGGTGTAAGCCCGCTGTCCGTCGTAGAAACTGCTGATGTGTTGTCCGGCCATCACCATGTCCCAGCGCAACTTGTTTTTTTTGTACCATCCCTGCCCATCCGCCTCCATCTTTCGTCCCCCAACCTCCATCGTAATGTTTAGATCGAACGTGGCCGACTCGAAGGGGAACAACCTTTTCTCCTCCGCAAAGCCTCCCTCGCTCAGGAAAAGAAGACCTCCAATCAAAATCCCGATCTTGGATAGACGCATCGTTTTCTCCTCAAATAATGACCAACGAGCCAATCCCCCGCCTCTCCCCCTGGTGGACGACGGGGAGAGATTTTTCATTTTTCATTATTCTTTCAGCGCCTCCTCCAGCGCCTCTCTGAGCTTTTCCTCTCCCCGGCTCAACAGCGCGGCCCGACGCTCCGGGCTGCAAAAGATCCGGATCTTGCGCACCCATCTCGGGAAATCCTCCCGGATGCTGGCCCACAGGTGCGAGACCTGCGCCAGGGCCTCGGGCTTGTCCTTATACTCCGGGATCACGTTGACGCTGCCGATGCGGTCGGTGTCCGGGTCCGGGATGTCTATGAGGAGTTCCTCTTCGCTCAGATTTATCGAAAGCAACCGGGCGATGCGCGCGACAAAGCGGGTTTTGAAGGCGGCGTATTCCTCCCCGGGCCGGCGCCATCGGAGATCGGAAAGTTGTCCATAGACTTCGAGATCCCCTTCGTCGGCCCGCAGCACCAACAGACGCCGGTAGATGGACCGGGCGAAGATGCGTTTCACCATGCGGCCGGCCTCGGGAGGGCCATTTTCTCCAAGCCATGTGAGCAGCGCATCGTCCGAACGGGTCAGCATCGTCCCGATGAGCGCGCCCGGGCGCTCCTCCTCCAGTCGAACGCGCAGAAACGCCCGGACCGCAAAACGCGCCATGGAACTGAGCGCCCGCACGGTATGATGCCAGTACACCTCGCTGAACATCGCGTACCGGCAGATCAAAAACAACTCCGCGCAGATGCGCCCTTTTTCACTCAGCGCAAGCACGTTTCGTCCGACCGGATCCACGGTAAGCGATTGGAGAAAACGATCCGTATCGAGGAAGCGTCCGTAGGGCACGCCCGTGTGGATGCTGTCCCGGAAAAGATAATCCATTTTGTCCGCATCCACGGGGCCGTCAATGATGCTGTGGAGGATGCCCCGCTTATCTTCGGAGATACGCACCGGAGCAACTTCGAGGGAAAGCATGGCGGCCACGTCGTCCGGCTCCACGTTCCAATGGGCGACGATCCGGTCCCGGATGGATTCGGAGCAGGAGGGCTCCCCGAGATATTCCTCGATCCCTCCGGTGATGAAGAGCCGGGAGTAACGCTCGTGCCGAAAAAGGTCTTGACGGATCTCCTCGAACGCATGCGCAAAGGGGAACTGGCCGATGTCGTGCAGGAGGGCCGCCAGCAGGATGCAGGAAAGATCATATTCGGTCATGGTATCCCGGAAGCGGGGATCGGACATCAGCGCATGGACGTAGCGGATCGTATGCGCATATACCCCAAGCGAATGCTCGAAACGGGAGTGGGTGGCTCCGGGATACACGAGATGGGTCAGACCCAATTGGCGCACATTACGCAAGCGCTGAAACCACGGGTGGTCGATCAGCGCGCGCACCCGGTCGGTGAAGGGCACGCTGGTCAACTCCGGCACGCGGACGATGTGCTGAGGATAGGGAGAGAGTTCGGGAAGAAGCATAGATTCCATAAGGGTTCCTTTTTGGCCTGGATTATTCACAAGTCTTGCATGATGCGCCCCGGCTTTAGGCTCTGCTTAAAAAAACGTTTTGGAGTCGGAAATCCAAAACACTTTGCCGCACAAGAGCAAAGAAGCATTTTGGGCGAATTTGCGAATAATGCGGGGCAGATGTCCCGTCAGGGACAGGATATTTATAGCATTCGAAATAGCTTCCCCAAGTCCCGTGAGGAGCGAAATATAGATGGTATGACGAAAGGTGCATTCGGAAGAATATCGGATAAATATGCCGTCCCTACGGGACTGGGAAATGTTTTTCGGGGATTGTTTTGCTATAGATATTTTGTCCCTAACGGGACAGAGTCTGGATTATTCACTAGGTCCTGGATGATGCGCCCCGGCTTCAGGCTTTTCTTAAAAAATAACGTTTTGAAACTGGAAATCCTAAACACTTTGCTGCACAAGAGCAAAGAAGAATTTTGGGCAAATTTATGAATAATGCGGGGTAGATGTCCCGTCAGGGACAGGATATTTATAGCATTCGAAATAGCTTCCCCAAGTCCCGTGAGGGACAAAATATACCTCCAATATAGCAAAGTGCGGCTCGATTGTCAAAGGGAAAATGGACCGAATGGGAGGGAAAGGAGACAAAGATGGGCTGCCTCGTCATCAAACCACGATAGCCCCATCCAAGTGG
>JAUWMS010000155.1 GCA_030613045.1 Candidatus Latescibacterota bacterium
CTCCTCTGCTTTCACCGCAAAGACGCAAAGTGCGCAGAGAAACCCCAAGAAAAGGAAGTTGAAGTTCTTTGCGTTCTCTGCGTCTTTGCGGTGCGATGGTTTTAGTGCTCAAAGAATCGAAAGATACTGCTCCAACTCGTATGTAGTCACCTGCGCCCGATAGCGATCCCACTCGATTTTCTTATTTTCGATGAGATTGGAAAACACGTGGTCGCCGAGGGCCTTCTTGACCAATTCGCTCTGCTCGGTGAGCTTGATGGCTTCGTAGAGGCTCTCCGGGAGGGTATCGATCCCCAACTCGTCCCGCTCCGCCTGGGTCATCTCGTACACATTCCGCTCCACCGGATCTCTCAGTTCGGTTCCCTGCTCGATCCCGTCCAGACCGGCGGCCAGCATCACCGCAAACGCAAGATAGGGATTGCACGCGGGATCCGGAGAACGGTATTCCACGCGGGTTGCGTTCTCTTTGCCGGGCTTATACATCGGCACCCGGATCAAGTCCGACCGATTCCTGAGCGCCCACGAGGGATACACCGGCGCCTCGTATCCGGGCACGAGCCGCTTATACGAATTGATCCACTGATTGGTGATCAACGTAATCTCACGAGCGTGCTTCAACAGACCGGCGATGTAATGCTTCCCGGTCTCGGACAGGTGATACGCATCCGCCGGATCGAAAAACGCATTCCGCTCGCCCTTGAAGAGCGACTGGTGCACGTGCATCCCGCTTCCGTTCTCCCCGAAGATGGGCTTGGGCATAAACGTGGCATACACGCCATGCTTGAGCGCAATCTCCTTGACGACGAGACGATAGGTCATCGCGCTGTCGGCCATCGTCAGGGCATCCGTGTAGCGCAGATCAATCTCGTGCTGGCTGGGCGCGACCTCGTGATGGCTGTATTCCACCTCGATCCCCATCTGCTCCAGCGTCAGCACGGTCTCCCGCCGAAGATCGGTGGCCACGTCGAGAGGCGTCAGATCGAAGTATCCTCCCTTATCCAATCCCTCTGTTCCGTTGGAGTCCTTAAAGTAGAAATACTCCAACTCCGGGCCCACGTAGAAGATATATCCCATGTCCGCCGCCCGCTTCAGATTCCGCTTGAGCGCCCCTCTCGGATCCCCCGGATACGGGCTGCCGTCCGGCTCCATGATGTCGCAGAACATCCGCGCCACCGCGCCGCCTTCTCGCGGACGCCAGGGCAGAATCTGAAAGGTGTTCGGATCGGGCTTGGCGATCATATCGCTCTCGTCAATCCGCGCGAACCCCTCGATGGACGAGCCGTCGAAACCCATCCCTTCTTCGAGCGCGCCCTCCAATCCCTCCACCGTAACGGCGAAACTCTTGAGCACTCCCAGAATGTCCGTGAACCACAGCCGGACGAACTTGACATTATGTTCCTTCGCGAACTTCAGGACGTAGTCTCTGTCTTTGGTTTCCATCTGAAAATCTCCTTGTGCATGGGTGATCTGAAAACGCAGATTAAGGTTAAGAAAACCTCTCGAACCTCAACCTTTCTTCACCTATCCCTTTGGATAGAGATCGGGTGAACCCGAAATAAGCATATCCCCTCTGCTGCTTCAGCCTTCAGAAGCCCCTTCTCCGATGAAAGGACGAAGGGAGATACGGCTCAGAACTCGTACGAGACACCGACCGTGCCGTAAACCTTTACGTCGTAAGATCCGGCGCCGTCCGGAAGCACCTCGTCGTCAGCCCGCCCGACATAGGTCAGCGAAGCGCTGAGCAGACTATACGACACGCCAGCCGTCAGCGTATAGTGCGAGAGACCTCCGTCTCCCTCATCCGGCTTGAGGTACGCCATCGCGGCATTGATCCCGACCGAAAAGGACTCCGCCCATTCGATCTCATGACCGAGGCCGAGTTCAAGATAGAGGGAATTCTCAATCGCTCCGCCAACGCCGTAGTTCACCGAAAGCGAGGGCGAAAGAAGAAGCCCCAGTTCACCGGTCAGATTGACTTCACGGTCCGCCTCGCCGCCGCCGGAGGGGTACGTGCATTCCGTATAACCGACCGACAGACCCAGCCAGTCAACCGAGAGAGGGATGTCGGCGCAGCCGTACAGGTCAATCTCCGAGAACTGTCCGCCATCCAAGACGCCCCCGTAATCCCCGATATCCAGGTTGCCCCACACTCCTACTGTAAGCGGAATCGAAAAGCCGCTTACCTCGAGCCCGGGCTGGGCTACAAACCCGTCATTGAGGGTGACCCCCCGGAACACATAGGCACTTGCCGCGTCCAGGGACGCATGGACTTCCGCCGCATCCGCGGATCCGGCGCCCACTCCAAACAACACCGACAAACATAACCAAATCCAAATAAAAGCCCTTGCCATGATTCGACCTCCATTATAGGGTTCATTCAACCATTAACCGATGGCCTCGCTTCCCGTCTCTCCGGTCCGGATCCGAATGCACTCCGACAGATCCAGAACGAAGATCTTTCCGTCTCCGATCCTGCCGCTTCGGGCGCCCTTGATGATCGCGTTGATCGTGGGCTGGACAAAGTCCTCGTTCACGGCGACCTCCAGCCGCACCTTTTTCAACAAATTCACCTCGGAGATCACCCCGCGATACGTCTCGGTGAAGCCTTTCTGCTGGCCGCAACCTAACGCATTGGTCACGGTCATCTTATGAACTTCGGCTTCATACAGGGACTTTTTCACATCCGGGAGCCGGTGCGGTTGGATCAGGGCAACAATCAGTTTCATGACGACCTCCTTGTAAGGAAAAAAGTGAGAAAGTGAAACGACGAGAGGGTGAGACTCCTCCCACTTTCCCACTTTCACGGATTGTTCATGGTAGTGTTCTATTCCGTCACGAAAATCTGGAACCCGGCGTACGATTCCATGCCATGTTCCTCGATGTCCAGTCCCTTCAACTCCTGTTCGGGGCTAACCCGTAGTCCCACCGTTTTTTTGATGAGATAGAAAAGCCCCATAGCCAAGCCGAAGGTCCAGGCAGCCACTGCGAGAACGCCCACCAATTGGGTCCAGAAGAGGCTCAATCCCCCTCCGAAGAAAAGCCCGTTGATCGCGCCCACCCCGCTGGATTCACCATACGAAGCCTGGGCAAACAGGCCCACCGACAGCGTGCCGAAGATCCCGCAGACGCCGTGCACGGAAATGGCGCCCACCGGGTCGTCCACGTGGAGCACCTTGTCAATGAACTCCACCGCCAGAACGACCAATATCCCGGCCAGAAGACCGATGATAATGGCGCTCGACGGTGAGACCACCGCGCATGGCGCCGTGATGGCCACCAGTCCGGCCAAAGCTCCGTTGAGCGTCATGCTCGTATCGGGCTTTCCGAACTGAAACCAGACCGTCAGCATAGCGCTTATCGAAGCTGCCGCGGCGGCGAGATTCGTGGTCACCGCGATGGTCGCGATGCTCAGATTTGTGCCGGAAGTGGTGCTTCCGGCGTTGAACCCGAACCAGCCGAACCAGAGAATGAACACCCCAAGCGCAGCTAAGGGAATGTTATGCCCCGGAATGGCATTGGAGTTCCCGTTGGTGTACTTACCGAGACGAGGCCCTAACATAATCGCTCCGGCTAAGGCGGCCCAGCCTCCTACCGAGTGCACCACCGTAGAACCGGCGAAGTCCACCATGCCCCGGCCTGCAAGCCAGCCGCCGCCCCAGATCCAATGGCCCACCACCGGATAGATCAGGGCCGAAAGGACGAAACTATACACCAGATACCCGACGAACTTGGTCCGTTCGGCCATCGCTCCTGAGACAATGGTGGCCGCAGTGGCGCAGAAAACCGCCTGAAACAACCAGAAGGCAATCTGCCACAGGCCGTCTCCGGTGCCGGGATCGCCGGTGCTCAGAAAAAAACCGCTTGAGCCGAAAAGTCCCAGGCGGTCTGCCCCGAACATAATCCCGAACCCGACCAGGAAAAAGGCAATCGAACCCACGGAGAAATCCATCAGGTTCTTCATACAGATATTGGCGGCATTCTTGGCCCGGGTAAAACCCGTTTCCACCAAGGCGAATCCCGGCTGCATAAAAAATACCAGAAAAGCGGCCAACAAGGTCCAGATGGTGTCTATGGCCACTTGATTGCTTTGCGAGGTCGCCTCCCCGGCGAAAGCAGGAAAAGCAAGTCCTCCCGAAATCAAGCCGACACCGGTCAAGACCATCAAAACGTACTTCCTCATGTATATCCCCCCTTTCTAAATAAAGTGTTGGTGTTGTGAAAGGGAAGATACCCATGTTTTGTTTCAGGGATGTTTCCGATACATTACATCGCTGTAAAAAATAGAGAAAAAATTTCAAAGCCTCGGAGATGAAAAAGTTCGCAGCATAGTTCACTAACAGACAGGCATCCGTCATTGGTCATTAGTCATCAGCACCCCACTATTCCCCCTAATGACCGATGACCAATGACTTTTGTTCTATCCTTCCAACCTCAGCTTCGTCATCTCCTTTTCCACTTCCACCGGATATTCCCCGTCGAAGCAAGCGGTGCAGTAATCCTCCGCGCTATTTGGTACGGCAGAGAGCATGCCTTCTTTCGACAGATATTCCAGACTATCCACGCCTACGTGCGCCCGAATCTCCTCCACGGATTGTTTCGCCGCGATGATCTCTCCCATCGTCTGAAAGTCCATCCCATAGAAACACGGAAATCGAATCGGCGGACTGCTCACCCGAACGTGCACCTCTCTGGCACCTGCCTCTCGGATCATCCGGGACAACTGCCGGAGTGTCGTGCCGCGCACAATAGAATCCTCCACCACGACCACTCTCCGACCCTGAAGCACGCCGCCCACCGGATTGAACTTGATCTTCACCTTGAAATCCCGCATCCCCTGACTCGGCTGGATGAAGGTGCGTCCTACGTAGTGATTTCGGATCAGCCCGATCTCGAACCGGGCCTTCGACCGCTGAGCATATCCCAGCGCCGCGGTATTGGCCGCATCCGGCACCGCAATTACAATGTCCGACTCCGCCGGGTGCTCTATGGCCAACTGCTTCCCCAATCTCCGCCGCGTCTTATCCACGTAATCCCCGAAAATCCGGCTGTCCGGCCGGGAAAAATAGATGTACTCAAAAATACAGAACGCCCGTCTCGGAGCGGAAAAGGGTTTCGAGGAGCGCATCCCGTTTTTATCTACCACGATGACTTCTCCCGGTTCCACATCGCGCACGTACTCCGCGCCCACGATATCCAGCGCGCACGATATCCAGCGCGCACGACTCCGAAGCGATGATCCACGCATCGTCCAGCCGTCCCAGCCATAAGGGGCGCAACCCAGACGGATCCCGCGCGCCGATCACCTGATCCTTCGTCGCAAACACCAGACAATAGGCTCCTCGCACCTGTCCCAACGCCTCTATAATCCGCTCCTTCATCGTTTCCGCCTGCGACTTGGCAGCCAAATGCACGATCAACTCGCTGTCCATCGTAGTCTGGAACAACGCCCCCTTCTGCTCTAAACTTTTTCGAAGCGCATTCGTATTGGTTAAATTCCCATTGTGCGCAATGGCCAACGGTCCTTTCCTGCAATTCGCCACAAACGGCTGCGCATTGATCGCCACGCTCGCACCCGTAGTCGAATACCGGGTATGCCCAATGGCCAAGTGTCCATCGAGGCTGCTTAAAATCTCATCCGTGAACACGTCCGCCACCACGCCCAACCCCTTATGCGCCCGAATTTGCTTCCCGTCGCCAGTCACGATCCCCGCACTCTCATCCCCCCGATGCTGAAGCGCATACAACCCCAGATACGTCAAACGCGCCGCCGCCTCGTGTCCGTATATCCCGAATACTCCGCATGCTTCTCTGAATTTATCCTCGATCATAGATATCTTCTTATTTTGTGGTGAGTGATGAATGGAGGGCGAAGTGCAAAGTGTAAAACTCAAAATGCAAAGTGCAAAAGGCACGAAGAAAGAAGGCCGCAGCTGCGTCCGCGACAAGTCACAAAACGAGAACGGCACTAAGACGACTGCGCCGGCTGCAGGTGGGACCATGCCGCATCCTCCTCAGACCGATTCCAGTCTTCAGCAAGCGCCGTTCTTCGGATAGATGAACGGGTTCCAACAAGCGTACACCGCCTTGCTTATCAATCACAGCTTCAATGGTTCGAAGCATGATGAACCTCCACGTATAGTTTATACGAGAACCCCACAGGTCAAAGCCGCCTGACTCTGGGTATCCTCTGATCTCTGGCCTCTGATCTCTGGCCTCTGATCTCCGACCTCTGATCTCTGATCTCTGGCCGCTGGCCTCTGATCTCTGGCCTCTGGCCTCTGATCTCTGATCTCTGGCCTCTGATCTCTGAGCTCTGGCCTCTGGCCTCTGATCTCTGGCCTCTGATCTCTGATCTCCGTGCCTCTGC
>JAUWMS010000514.1 GCA_030613045.1 Candidatus Latescibacterota bacterium
AATAGGCTTCTTCCGGGTTGGGATGCACCTCGATCATGATCCCGTCGGCTCCGGCGGCCACCGAAGCTTTGGACATCGGCGATACCAGGCTTCGTATGCCCGTGCCATGGCTGGGATCCACGATGACCGGCAGATGGCTCAGTTCCTTGAGCAGCGGAACGGCGGACAGGTCCAGGGTATTCCGGGTATATTCCTCAAAGGTTCGGATGCCCCGTTCGCACAGGATCACCTGCGGGTTCCCCTCGGACATGATATATTCCGCGGACATCAGCAACTCCTTGATCGTGGCCATCATGCCGCGCTTTAGAAGCACGGGTTTGTGGAGATGCCCGAGTTGCCGCAACAGGGAAAAATTCTGCATATTCCGCGCGCCCACCTGCACGACGTCGGCGTATTTGGACACAAGGAGAATATCCTGAATGGTCATCACTTCGGTCACGATGGGGAGTCCGGTCTTTTCGCGCGCCTCCGCCAACATTTTAAGCCCCTCTTCCTCCAAACCCTGGAAGCTATACGGGGAAGTCCTCGGCTTGAACGCGCCGCCCCGGAGCATGTGCGCGCCGGCCCGTTTTACCGCCTGGGCGATCTCTACGATTTGCTCCCGGTTTTCCACCGCGCATGGGCCGGCGATCACCACAAATGAATCGCCTCCGATCCTGACGCCACCCACCTCGATGACCGTCGGCTCGGTTTTCAACTCCCGTCCGACCAGCTTGAAGGGCTTCAGGATCGGCACTACCCTTTCCACGCCGGGCGCGGATTCCAACACCTGAAGCCGGGCTTTGCCCCGCTCGTCGCCGATGGCTCCGATCACCGTGCGCTCCACACCGTAGATCGGATGTACCTTGTAGCCCATCTCGCGGATCCGGTCGAATACGTGTTCGATTTGTTCCTTGGGCGCTCCTTGCTTCATTACAATGATCATAGCGATCTATCCTCTTATGGGAAACGGATTTCAGAGATTTCACCGATTATGGGGCGCGGATTATACGGTTTTTCACCAATCAATAATTGAAAAGGGGTTATCCGTGTTTATCCGTGTGATCCGTGTCCGACTCAATTATTCGTCTTTGCTATGTGCGCACCACCACGCCGCGTTCGGCCAGATAGGTTTTCACCTCTTGGATCGAATACTCTCTGAAATGAAAAATGGAGGCGCCGAGGGCTGCGCCGGCCTTGCCTTCCGTCAGAACTTGATGGATGTGCTCCAGATTTCCGCATCCACCCGAAGCCACTACGGGGATGTTGACCGCCTCCGAGATGGCGCGGGTGAGGGCGATGTCGTATCCGTCCTTGGTGCCGTCACTGTCTATGCTGTTGGCTACGATTTCTCCTGCCCCGAGGGCCTCTCCCTGCTGGACCCATTCGATCACATCTATGCCCGTGGGCGTGCGTCCTCCGTGGATATAGACCTCCCACGCGTCTCCGGATTCTCTTCGTTTTGCGTCTATGGACAGGACGATGCACTGGTTTCCGAAGCTTTCCGCGCCTTGGGTGATGAGTTCGGGATGCTCGACCCCGGCGGTGTTGATGGAGATTTTGTCCGCGCCGCCCTGGATGATCTCCGTAATGTCTTCGAGGGTGCGGATGCCGCCGCCCACGGTGAACGGAATAAATACCTGTTCCGCTACCTGTCTTACCATATCCACTACAATGGCGCGGTTGTCCGAGGAGGCGGTGATGTCGTAAAATACCAGTTCGTCCGCCTGCTCCTGATCGTAGAATTTGGCCTGCTCCACCGGATCGCCGGCATCACGTGATCCACGAATTTAACGCCTTTGATGACCCGCCCGCGGTTTACGTCGAGGCAGGGAACGATGCGTTTGGCTAACATGTGGATTGGGTTTTCCTTTCGTGAAGGGAACTGCTTTTTACCGCAGAGGTAACAGAGAATGTGAAACGTAAAACGTGAAACGTGACCACCACTCACCGCTCACCCAAGCAGGGAAAGCGCTTCCTTTAAACTGATCGCGCCCTCGTAGAGCGCCTTGCCGATGATCATGCCATCTATTCCAAAAGGCTCCAATGCCGCGACGTTTTGCACATCCGCCAGAGTGGAGACGCCTCCCGAAGCGATCACCTTCAGCCCGCTCTGCTGAGCAAGTAGTTTTGTGGCGGCGGTGTTCGGGCCGACCATCATTCCGTCTTTGGATATGTCGGTATAGATGATGCGCTCCACGCCAAGCCCCTTCATCTTCATGGCCAGTTCCAGCGCCGACACTTCGGAGATTTCCTCCCAGCCCTTGACCGCGACGTTCCCGTTCTTAGCATCTATGCCCACGACGATTTTTTGTGACCCGAAGCGTTCGATGGCCTTGCGAACCAGGTTCGACTCGGTTATGGCAACGGTTCCGAGGATCACCCGATCCAGTCCCAGACTCAGCAGCTTGGTGATCGTGCCCATGTCTCGAATGCCGCCGCCCAATTCGGCTGGGATGTTGATGGCCTCCAAGACGGACCGGATTGCTTCCACGTTCCGGGAGGTTCCTTCAAAGGCGCCGTCCAGATCAACGAGGTGAAGATAGGTAGCGCCTTCGTCTTGCCATCTTAAGGCCATCCGGGCCGGATCGTCCGAATAAATCGTTTCCCGGTCCTTCTTTCCCTGAAGCAGACGGACGCACTTTCCGTTTTTCAAATCT
>JAUWMS010000451.1 GCA_030613045.1 Candidatus Latescibacterota bacterium
CGGAAACGCCATCGCTCCGATTATATCCCCCAGCATCTCCGAAAGATTCACCCACTCCTTCCGGGCGGCCTTGGTCTCGATCCGGGAGAATTCAAGCAGCTGCTCCGTCATATCATCCATCTTCTTCACGCTCTTGAAGACGAAATCGAACGCCTGGGGCACCTTTCGCTCCATCTCCGCCACCAACTTCCCGATGTCTCCGTTCAGGGCTTGTATTTCAGCCTTTAGCGACCAATCCTTCAGGGTCTCCGTCGTCTTACGATACACCCCCTCCAATCGCTTGGAGAAGCCCTGAATGTTCACCAAAGGCGCCCGGATGTCGTGGGAGACAATGTACACGAAATCCTGCATCTGTTGATTCACTTCCACAATCTGGCGATTTTTATGCTCCAAATCCTCATTATTTCTTTGAAGTTCCTCGTTTTGCTCCCGAACCGTCTTCCTCCACTCCTGAAGCCGTTCGGTCATCCGGTTGAACGCGGCGGCCAATCTCCCGATCTCGTTTTTCACCGGAAGCTCGATCCGGTCCTCCATATCTCCCCGGCCTATGGCGGTGGCCATCGTCTCCAATTGCTCGATAGGGCGGGTCACCTTCGTCATGACGACGAATACAATGCCTGAAATCATAAGAACAGCGAGAAATCCTACTCCCAACATGCGATTTCGTTCCCGGAGCATGGGCGCATAAATCTTCCGCAACGGCGTGATCGAGAGCACCGTCCATCCCAATTCCCCGAAGCTTTTGGCTCCATTCGACCGGGCAAAACAGACTAGGCTCCTCTCCATCTTTCCGGTCTGAAGATTCTCGAACATCGCCTCAAAAAAACCGTACTCCTTTCCGGCCAAGGCACTCCTGAGTCCGGCCACCTCCATATTCTGATACAGCAAGTTCCTATCCGGGTGGGAGATGACGCGATAGTCCTCGGAAAGCGTCATAAAATAGCTTTGCCTTCTGCCGAGCATTTCCCGGCGGAAAATATTATGAGCGTCCTCAAGATGATATACGCATTTGAGTACCCCATTGGGCTGACCGCTCTCCGGATGGGGAATAGCTACCGCCAGCTGATAGGCATAGATCCCCGCCGATTCGTCGTATTCCAAATCGCCCACGGAGAACCCCTTCTTAAAAGCCTCCAGCCACCACTTCTCATCGCGCTGCACTGCGTCGCTGGTGCGATTTGTGGTCGCTACATTAATCCCGTTCCGCTCCGTGAAAAACATCTCCCCGAAGGTTCCATCCATCGTCCTCAGGGTTCGCATCAGTTGCTCCGCCCCAGGATTGACGTCGAGACACCGGTGTTCCGACAGCCGCTTCTCAATCTCGTTTATGGGAAGTCCGATCAGCCCGGCATCCATCGCCATGAGTCGTCCCTGCTCCGCGGTCCGGACGATGATGGGCAAAGACGCAATGCGCTCCAGCGCCTTGATCTCCTGGTACATATTCCGATCGAGTTGCGTGCGAGATCGCACAACCGTGAACAGCAACTCCGTCTTCCGATCATTCAGGATCACGCTCCTGGAAGTTGTGAAATTCCAGTAACTGATTCCCACAATGGCCCCGATGACGAGGATCGAGACGATCAGGATTAATTGCGTTCGTATGCTTTTGCGCTTCATAACCGCCCTTTTGCCATTGAGTAATGAGCAATAAGCATTACCCTCCCCCTTCCCTGAATTTGGGTAGTGGGGGCTGGGGGTATTGTTCATTTTTCATTGCTCATTGTACGAATCTCCGACCGAACGCTCAATGTCTATCATCGAATCCTTCCCCACATAAGAAGTAACCTCCAGCCGATGCAACTCATTGAGTTTTCGGGTAATGTGGGCGATCCGTTTCGCACTATCTTCAATCAACTTCAGTTGCGCTATCGACTCTTCATCGAATGTTTCCGGTGTCATCAACAGAAGCTGTGCCATTCCCATAATACTCGTCAACGGATTGTTGATCTCGTGGCTCAGGCTGATGGCGATCTGCTGCACCGCCCTCAGCCGCTCCAACTCGATTTCCTTCTTCCGGGCCTCCTCGAGCTGCGCCTCCATGTTTCTTTTCTCAATGCTTTTCTCCACCGCCAGGGGCAGCATTTTCAAATAGCCCAGATCCGCGGTCTTCACGATGTAGTCATACGCGCCCAACTTCATCGCCGCCACGGCTACTTCCTCGTTTCCGGCTCCCGTCACCATAATCGTCGGGACGCCCACCCCCTCCTCGGCAGATTGCTTGAAAAGCGTGGTACCCTTCGCGTCCGGGAGATTCTGGTCCAACAGCATCGCGTCGTATTTCCCGTTCCCGCGCAGGCGCTCCAAACACGCCTTGCCACTTGCGGCAATATCCACCGAACAATTGGTGAAGTAATCGCTCAATGCATCCTCTGCCAACAGCGCGTTCCCTTCGTCGTCCTCCACGATCAATATTCGGAGGTGTTCTTCAGCCATATCAAGAAATCCATTGTCGCCGAGGCACAGAGGCACAGAGAACTTTTCATACTTTGTGTCCTCGTGGCCTAGTGGTTAAAAAATCCAATTGACAATCCGCGTCAAAAAACCCGGTCGCGCTCCGGTGTTCACGGCGCCTTTTCCCTTATACACAATGTTTGCATCCGCGATCAGATACGAATACACGGTATTGGACGCGGACACATCCTTGGGGCGCACCACCCCGGAGAGCACGATCTCCTCCTTTTCATTGTTGACCTGCACGATCCGGGTTCCCTCGATCATCAGATCGCCGTTCGGACGCATTGCTTTGACCCGGACGGTGATCCTCGCCTTCAACTCTCCGGACCGGGCCGTATTGGCCGCGCCGTCGTACTTATTCTCGAGTTTCGAACTCCACCCGTACAAGGGGAGAAAATCCAGTCCCCCCAAGCCTGGTCCGGCGGACAGGGAGAGTTCATTGCCCTTCTTCGTGGCGGTCCCGGTCTGGTGTTTTGCCGAGGACGACTCCATGATCAACACCGTCAGAATATCCCCGATCTTGTGCGCCCGGATATCCGAATACAGCGATCCACCGCCCAGCTTGAATTCCGCCGCCCACGCAGGCCCGCCCCAGCCCCCACACCCCGACAGGGAGAGGGGAAGAGGGGGAGAGGGGGAGACCGCCACCCCGCTTCCTCCCGGATATGGCCAGTGGGGGACACTACATAACGACAAGAGCGATATTACGATACATGTACAAAACACCTTTTTCATAGTACTTGCCTCACCTCTGAAAATTTCTTGTTCCCACGCAGAGCGTGGGACCGAGGTAGAATAGCTTCTTCCT
>JAUWMS010000440.1 GCA_030613045.1 Candidatus Latescibacterota bacterium
ATATATTGGAGAAATTAGTGGAATCCCGTTATCAATCGTCTTTTAAAAACTTCTCGTAAGATATGAGAAACTTGCTGAAGCATATAGGGCATTAGTACATATGGCTACTGTAATCATTGCATTCAGGAAAACAGGCGTTATTTACGTATCGGTTCCTAGTATAGACAGCTCTGGGAGTGATTGTACTCCAGAGCAAACAGAGCGGAAAACGGTTCCCCCTTTCCTGCCGGAGGCCCCATGACTCCCTGGCTTTTCGCTATCGGATTGATCCTGATCGGCTTTATGCTGATCCTGATCGAGATTTTCCTGATCCCTGGGATTACCCTCGCGGGCATCGGCGGAGGATTGGCGATCCTCGGCGGCGTGGTGTATGCTTACAAATATCTGGGGCTGACAGAGGCCGCGTGGTGTCTCGGAGCCAGCCTCGTCCTGGGCGCAGTGCTCCTCCGCTTTGTGGTCAAGACGGGCTCGTGGCGTCGTATGGTTCTGAATACCAAGGAGAGCGGCGAGGAAGGTTTTCGATCCCCCCGCTCCGAATTGGAAGCCCTGATGGGCATGGAGGGCGTGGCCGTGACGCCTCTGCGTCCGTCGGGCACGGCAACAATCGAGGGGGAACGGATCAACGTGGTGACGGAAGGAGGTTTCGTGGAGCGCAATTCAAAGATCGTCGTAGTGGAAGTGGAAGGCAATCGTGTAGTGGTACATCCCTCATAACCCAAGGAGGCTGTCATGCAAGTAACGGCTATGGCGGTAGGATTGGTTCTCTTTGCCGCGATCGTGTTTCTGAGCATCTTGTTCCATTTTGTCCCCGTGGGCTTATGGATCACGGCGTATTTCTCCGGCGTGCGGGTGAAAATCTTCAAGGACCTCGTGGGAATGCGTCTGCGCAAGGTTCCTCCGGCGCTTATCATTCGCCCCATGATCGCCGCGACCAAAGCGGGCTTGGACGTGGACGTTGACAAGCTGGAGGCTCACTACCTGGCGGGAGGGCACGTGCAGGACGTGGTGAACGCGTTGATCTCGGCGGACAAGGCCAACATTGACCTGACCTTCGAGCGCGCCACGGCCATTGACCTCGCCGGACGAAACGTCCTCGAGGCCGTAAAAATGAGCGTGAATCCCAAGGTCATCCAGACGCCTCTCGTCGCGGCAGTGGCCAAGGACGGGATTCAGGTGAAAGCCACTTCCCGGGTGACCGTGCGGGCCAACATTGATCGGCTGGTCGGCGGCGCGGGAGAGGAGACCATCGTCGCGCGGGTGGGAGAGGGCATTGTGACCACCATCGGCTCCTCGGACACGCACAAGAAGGTCCTGGAGAACCCGGATAACATCTCCAAGATGGTGTTGAGTAAAGGGCTCGATTCGGGAACCGCGTACGAGATTCTTTCCATTGACATCGCGGACGTGGATGTGGGGGAGAACATTGGGGCCAAGCTCCAGATTGATCAGGCCGAGGCCGACCTGAAGATCGCCCAGGCCAAGGCGGAGGAGCGCCGCGCAATGGCCGTGTCCCAAGAGCAGGAGATGAAGGCTCGGGTCCAGGAGATGCGGGCCAAGGTGGTGGAGGCCGAAGCGCAGGTGCCCCTGGCGATGGCGGAGGCCTTCCGAAGCGGCCATTTGGGCGTGATGGATTACTACCGAATGAAGAACATCCAGGCGGATACGGATATGCGGGATTCCATCTCGAAGACGACCGACGAAGAATCAACGCAGAGAAGCGCGCCGGGAGCCGGAAGTTCGGTGTAGGACTCGGACTGAGAAACGGCAGGTAGAGGTAGCGAAAAGCAGGTAAAGGTAGAGGTAGAGAAAAGACGCGCTTGTTTCTTTCTCTACCTTTACCTATGCCTTTACCTTAGTCTTAAAGGAGGTATCCGCCGTGGAAGCCATCATCGTTTATTTCATCCTGTTTATAGCGATCACGTCGCTCTTGAAGCGGCTGACTCAGGCTCAGAGCAAGTCCTCTGGAGATGCGAAAGCCCCTGTCCGGAGTCCGTCGGAACCGGCGCGGCAAGGTCCCGAGTCGTCCTCTGTGGGGCCTCGTCCCGCGATCTATCCGCCACGCTCTTCTGAGGCGCGGGAAGCGCGTGCGTCTTCTGTTCCGCAGAGCCAGAACGAACGCAACGCGCGCCGGATGTCCATTGCCGAACGCATCCGGGAGGAGATCGAGCGGGCGGCTATGGAGCGCATGCAGGAGCATGTCGAAGAACCGAAACCTGCTGCCCCGAAGCCGATTCAGCAGAAGCCCAAGGCTCCCGTTCGGCGAACTGCACCGAAGAAGCCGAAGCCGGTCCCGCTTTCCGCGCCTCGAAAAAAGGCCATTCCTCTGTCTTCCTTCGCGCTTCGTTTCGATCCCCGATCGGTGCGGCAGGGCATCATTTTCTCGGAGATTCTGGGGCCTCCCCGCGCCGAGCGATTCTGAGTTTCGCGCTGAAAGAGGGGCATCCATTCGTCGCTGATTAAAGATCACCAAGTATCTTTCAACCGGGGACCCTCGTCCTATGACTGTTGACCAATCCCCAACCATCTCGTTTTCGCACGCACTGCGCCGCAAGACCATCCATCTGACCGCGCTTCTGATCCCCATCGGTCTCTGGATCCTTCCGGAGTATGCGGCCTTGCCGATTCTGGGCTTTCTGGCCGCATCGTGCCTGACCGCGGACCTCCTGCGGATGAGCCATTCGATGGTGGCCCGCCTGTTCCTCAAAATCTTTGGCCCGCTCCTGAGAGATCATGAAAAAGGGAAACGACTGACGGGCTCCACGTATCTGCTCATCGGCTCTTTTCTCTGTGCATGGGGATTTGGCGCGGAAATCGCCATCTTAGCGCTGCTCTATTTGATCTTCGGAGATACGATAGCCGCGCTGGTGGGCCGGCGCTGGGGCCGGGTGCACATGGGGAAGAAGACCCTGGAGGGGTCGGCGAGCTGTCTGTTTGTGTGCGTGGGGATCGCTTTGATTTTCCCGTCCGTTCCCACTCAGGCTGCACTCGTGGGGGCTATAATAGCAACCTTCGTCGAATGGCTTCCCTGGGCGATGGACGATAATTTAACAATTCCCATCATAGCCGGACTGGCCATAAAGCTCTTGACGCTTTGATTCAATCGCACCGCAGAGCACGCAGAGAGCGCAGAGAAAAAAGCAGGTAAAGGGTAAAGGGAGAGGTAAGGTTAGAAGTAAAGGCAAAGGGGAAAAGCTTGGTTTTTTGTTTTCTCTGCCTTTGCCTATGTCTTTCTGTCTCCGCGTCCTCTGCGATCTCCGCAGTAAAACAGGGAGTGCGTATGCTATTGGAAGCCCTGCGAAAGGAAGTCTGTCGGGTG
>JAUWMS010000111.1 GCA_030613045.1 Candidatus Latescibacterota bacterium
AGAAAGCCGGAACTGGCCAGAACGGGTGAGAGCGCCCGCCTGTCCACATCGTAGTCCATGTAGAACCGATTCTCCTCAGACCAGAGGCGCTCGTTGATCAACCGGCACAGGCGCTCGTGTTTTTCCTTCCACATCACGGCATCCTCGTGCAGACCGAGCGAATCGGCAAAATCGGCCAACACTTCGCATTCCGAGGCAAGGAAGGCATTGAAGTCCACCGCATCGAGCTGGGTAGCGCTGTCGAAACGGGGAGAATTATCCATGCCGCTCTCTCCGCTGCGGCAGTGGGGATCCCCTTCGATGAACCATTCGACCAGCCCGGCGCCGTCGGTGTCGCGATGGGCAAGGTCCCACGCCACATAAGCACACAGCTTGGGATACAGGGTCTCGATCCATGCCTCGTCGGGTGTGACCTCACTGACCAGCTTGACTCCCAAAGCCAAAATGGGAGGCTGCGTAATGTTCGATACCGTCGAAGGGGTGATGCAATGGGGAATAAATCCATCCTCCCGCTGCGCGTCGAACACGGCTGAGAGCATCTCCCGCGCCAGACCAACATCTACGTGCCGCCAGCCGATGGCGTGGAAAACGGAATCCCAGAGCCACATGCCGCGATGGGGCCAGCGATCCGGCGTGGTCCAGCGGTGGCGTATGCTCCCCTCCGGAGTGTAAACCTGCGTCTTCATCAGGGAGAGGGCTTTGCCCAACGCGCGCTGTGTGGACGGAGACCCGGTCGAAGAAACGTTCAATTGCCGTAGCCAGTTGGAACGTTCCGCAACGGCCGCGTTTAGATCGGCGGCGATCATCGCCGCATTGAAGCGGGCCGAGGCGCCGACGAGAACCCGCCCTTTCCTGGACACGCACGCAATTTTATCATCCCGTTCCAGCACGTCGCACGGCCCTTCGACGAGGAGGTGATGGGCGTCGAGAAACGCGCCCCGTACCCCGCTGCCCGTTTGGGCTTGCAGCTCGAAGAAATCACCGGCCACAAGGACGCTATCCACCGTTTGTCCGGAAAACCTCAGCTTGCAGTTCCCCGGGAGTTTTACGTCGATTCCACACGATTCAAAGGCCGTTCGAGCCGTCAGTCCGTTGTCGTAATCGGTTGTACCGTCCAGCCCGGAAAATGCGAGCAGTTGTCCGCCTGTCCAGCTGGCGTGTCGGAGTTTGTTCAGATCCATTAAGGGCTATCCTCTTGATCCTTTAGACGGTAAGTCCCAGTTATTGGTGAACCGACAAATTCAACGATTCCTTGTTTCTTCAAAGCCGCAATGTCCCTCCTGGCCGTTTTTTCGGTTACATCCCAGTGATGTGCCAGAACAGCGGCCTCAACATCTATCCCTGATCCAAGCTGATTCAGAAACCACTGCTGCCGTTTATTTACTGGGACATTTCCCGGCACATTTACCGGGACATCGGTCTTCGCCGGCACACCTCCGAGGTCTTGAAGCCCGCGGAGGTCTCTCAGGAAGAGCAACAATGGAAATTCCTATACTATCGAGTTGATCGGCTCTGGCGAACTGCTCGCACAACGCGGCGGACTTCCAACAGCCAGGCTCCCATCATGAAAGCGGCGCATAGGTCCAAATCCCTCCCCATAGCCGATACCACTACACCAGATCGCACGCCTCAGGCGGCATCCAGTGCTCGTCTTTCCCCTCCCACTTGACATTGCAGCCGATAGGATTGGTCACCGGCGTGCTCACGGGCTGACCCGCCAGCACCTCCTCCAAAGCCCGGTCGACATCATGGACGGACCGCTCGTCCGGCTGGCGCGGATTGTCCACACCGCGGCCGGTATAGACGAGCTTCCGGTCTTGGTCGAACACGTAGAAATGCGGCGTTCGGAGCGCGCCATACGCCACCGCCACTTCCTGGGATTGATCCCGCACATAGACCCACGGAAAACGATGCGCATCCATCCGTTCCACCATGTGGGCAAAATCATCGGTCGGATACGTGTTCTCGCTGTTGGCGTTGATGCCGACAAAGGCCACGCCCTGGTCCTGGAAGCGCTCGACCGTCGCGCGCGTCGTTTCATCCGAGCCGGTCACGTAAGGGCAGTGGTTGCAGGTAAAAAAGACCACCAACACCCCGGCCCCGGAAAAATCGGACAGGCTGTACGGTTTTCCATCCGTCGCCGGCAGCGTAAAGTCCGGAGCTTTCTCACCGATCTGCAAGGTAAACGCCATGGCCATCCTCCTCCTTGAATGTTTTGTCCAACGGTTCACTCAGGCGGCGCGTACGCCTGAAGGGTTTATTACGACGAAACGCAAATTTCACCGCAACGTCATCGTCTGTCCGTATCGCGAGGCACCACGTCGCAGGTCTCCACATACCAGCGAAGCAGCCGGTCTTTCAGCGCGATCAGGATGTCCCGAAAGGCCGGATCGCCGATGACGTTCCGCTCTTCCATCGGATCGTGGACGAGATCGTAGAGTTCGTCCTGTTCGTACAGGCGTTGCACATACTTGTGTGTTTTGGTGCGACACATGGCGGCCTTAGTGTGATGAGGGCCGTCGTCGGTGATCTGCAGGCGTATCCGCGGGTAGTACAGGCCTTTGTCCTCGGTTCCGATCACGGCGGATCGGCTTTCGCGTTCCATGGCTTGGATCTCGCCGATTCTGCGGCCGCCTTCGCAGAAAACCGCATCCCGATGGACATCCGTTTGGCCGGTGAGCAGCGGCAGAAGGCTTTTGCCGAAATGATCGTACCCCGGTTCAATGCCGGTCAGATCGTACACGGTGGCGACGAAGTCCACCAGCTCGACGAGTGCATCGCAGACACGCGGCTTGACCGGCACATTCCCGGGCGGTTTTATGATAAAGGGCACGCGCGACAAGCTGTCCTCAAAAATGTTCTGCGCCTTTTCCACCAAGCCATAGTCGCCCGCGAAGTCGCCGTGATCGGAGAACAGGAAGACGGCGCTGTCGTCGTAGAGGCCGGCTTTCCGGAGTGCGTCAAGCAGCAGCCCGAACTGATGGTCCAGCCGTGCGCACATCCCGTAGTAAGTGGCGCGCAGCTCGGTCCACCGCTCCTCGGTCCAGTCCTGCAGGCCCTGGCCTTCCGAGATGCCGCGCAAGAGCGATGGCTTGCCGGTCCAGTTCTCCGGGTGCATAGCCCGGCGCGGGATACTGGCCCGGTCGGTTAGGCTGTACCACGGTTCTTCCACGCAATAGGGCGGGTGGGGGTAGGTGAGCGGAAGATACACGCAAAGCGGCTTATCACCGTCATACTCCCTGAGAAAGTCTATCGCACCCAGCACGTTGGCCCAATCCCCGTCGCAATAGATCTCCTCGTCGTGCTTGTCGAGTTTGCCTTTGAAAAAGCTGAAGTAGTTGTCGCCATCGGGCTTTCCGCGCCAGGAAATATCTCCGCCATGATGGCTCTCGCGCGGGGTGCATCCCCATCGTGCGTAGTCCGCCTGAGTCGGTTTGAAGCGCACGTGGCACGTCTCCTCATCCCCATCCTGCCCCGGGATCAGGTCGTTCTTGCCGCCCCACCACACGAAATAGCCGGCGTCTTTGAGAATGCTGAGGAGGTTGAATTCGCCATGTTCGCGGTGCAGCATGTGGTGCATGGTGCGGTGGCCGCGCACGTGCGGATACCAGCCCGTCATGAAACTGCAGCGGCTCGGTGTGCAGACCGGATTCTGGCAAAAGGAAGCGGAAAACGATACGGCGTCGGATGCGATTAGTGCGTCTATGTTGGGGGTCCGGGCGGCCGGATTGCCCACGTGCCCGAGCACGTCCCCACGCCACTGGTCCGGATTGAAAACGATAATGTGAGGTTTCTTCTTCATGGTGTCGCCTAACGATGGCATCTGGCCGCGCGGTTATGCATCGGATGAAACGACGGGTTTCGCAATCATTTCAGTCCCAATTTCTTCCCCTGTTCCAGCAACCCAATTGATTCTTCGACTCGTCGCTCTTTTGTATCTTTTCGTTTGGCCCTTTGGATCCAGAGCATGAATTGCTTTTGATAGCATGGGACCAGTTGATCGAAATATCCTTTCGCTTTTCTGTTTTCAGCCAAGGCATCATCCAATTCTTCAGGCAGTTCCGCGTTGATTTCAGGACGATCATTCTCATCCCACAATCCTGATTTTTTGGCTGCTTCTATTTTAACGAGGCCATGCGCTGTCATTCGGCCTTCCCAGATGACTTTTTCCACTCGGTTGGTCGAGGCTCCTTCTATCGGACTGCCTCGACTTATTATTCAACTTTGACCAGTGACTATCACACTTTCGTGGAGTAAATTTCCGCGCATATCTTTCTTCATCTATTTTTCTGATAATGCTGTCTATCCACCCAAAACACAAAGCCTCCTCGACCGCTGCATCATATTCAAGTGTTGACTTCCCTGTGTGTTTCTTGTAAAAAATCAACCAGATTCCGGGATTCTTGTCATGATTTTGAACGAGCCATTTTCGCCACTCGGTTCGAGTGATTGCGTGCATTTCTTTCATACTTTTCATTCCGGAACCTCAGAT
Source organism: Candidatus Latescibacterota bacterium (assembly GCA_030613045.1). Taxonomy (GTDB): domain Bacteria; phylum Latescibacterota; class 4484-107; order 4484-107; family 4484-107; genus 4484-107. Next base: position 4,493 of record JAUWMS010000111.1, read on the forward strand.
CCTACAGCCCAAATGCGGAGAGAATTCCTTCATATCCGGGAAATCGTGGCTCGCTGTATTTCATCACTGCGTAGCCACCTACAATAAGATAGCGCGTCTCATGCTTTTCGAAAAGATTCAACAGTTCTCTGAAGTCGGAATTCGTTAGCATCTTTACCTCGAATCAAGAAGTAGTCATCCAGCATGTCCGATACGGCCTCAAAATTGACACGATCCCCTTGAGACTGCCAGAAGCGAATATCGAATGAACGCCTGTCATCCGTAATGCGCTGATAGTTTTCCTCTATTGCTCTCATTTTCTCTCCCGCCCGAACGATGAAAATCACCTGTAAGAAATGGCGCAGCTATTTCTTGCAGGTGGATTCTTTTGTTGGGCCAAGTTGATCTTCTGTCCTATGTTTTGCACATGCACGCCTCCGCTCTGGCGTGGCAACTTGGACAGGACGGTACATTTGCACCAGCTTCGTATCCCTTTGCCTCGTCCGGTCCGAGGATCACGAAATCGATCTTGCCTCCGTTGACTTCGACTGAGATCACGTTTCTCCCGTCTACGGCTTGCTGAGCAAGAAGCCGAAAGCGAGTGGGACCGAGACGATCACATTTCCAACCATCGGGAGCGGATAGATCAACAGCCGGTGTTGGTCCGGGTACCGTGGAAATCTCGACATCTTTCCCGATTCCGGGCCACAGGACCGGCTCTCCTCCGTAGTGCAGCCAGACCTCTTTCCCGCGAAGTAGTTCGACTCCGGCATGAACATCTTGCTTGACAGCATCACGGGCCAAGTCATTTTGGAACAGACGTGTGCGCAGACCCTCCGGGGAGACATCTCGATCTCCGAACGAAATCCCCTCCTTGAGCGTGAGCGATTTCTCCGCAAGCGCGAGCGTCCGGTCTGTGAGATCGCCGATCGTGGCAGGGGCATCGCAGTTTCCGGTAAACTTATGGAGGACAATGTCTGTGCCGATCGGCGCTATCCATTTCCCCGGGATGCCTGCCCTGCCGTGAAGGATGCCGAGCAAAGCGCCCAAAGTGGCGCCTGTACAGTCTGTGTCGTATCCGCAGTTCACGGCTTTGCAGAGCTTGTCTCCAAAATCACATCCGTACAGCCATCCGATTATGGTGAACCCGTGATTGGGCACCGCGTTGCACGGCTGAATGTGTCCGAATCGAGTCGCGATTCTCTCTCTCGCTTCTCCCCATGTCTTTCCATTCCGGTGACACCAGATCGCTTCGCGGATGGAGCGTGCCAAATGGCTTGACAGAGGAATCATATTGAGACCGATTCGTATCAGGGTCATGGGATTGCTTTCAACGAATGCGGCAGATTGGAGGGCAGCCCAAAACATCTCCCCGTACATTCCTTCGCCTCCAGCGTGGTCCAGTGTGGAATCCTTCCACGCCATGCGCGCAGCCGCTTGAGGATCGCCTGGATGCATGCAAGCCCAGATCTCGCTACGTATAGGGGATCCCATTTCATCAACGAAATAGTTTTCGAAACAGCCGGCTATAGGAGGTCGCAAACCCCGGTCGAAATTCCGCATGAAGAAGCCGTATTCGTTCCACGGGTAGCGGCAGGCATAGCGACTCCAGTATTCGGCAAACGTGCGTACCGATGGGTCCAGCCCCTTTTCCTCCAGCATCTTCAACCACACCAATTGAAGGTCGAGGTCATCATTGGGTGCAGCCTTGCTGGGAATCGGGTCGTAAAACGTCAGGGCGTGGGTATGTTTCTTGCATTCCCATGGCCCCCCGAGGGTTCCACCGATATTTTTGCCTAACCAGCAGGCGTAGACCTTGTCACGATAATTCGCTCTATCAAGTATCAATTCGTTCATCTTGTCCTCGTTCCTCCTGTTGCCCAACATTGGATTATACCGCCTATATGCTGTTTTATATTACGGCAACACAACCCTTTTGTTGCAATTCTGGAATAAGACCAATATATTAGCCAAAACCGGATGAACTATTGAAATCGCCAAATACGGAAAGGGAATTCAACCCATGAAACTGCTCGATCAAGTCCGTGCGGTGATCCGAAAAAGGAGTATTCGAACCGCAAGCTCGCACTCAGGCCTGAGCACTTCTCCACGCATCTCTCCGCTTCGCCCTCCACAATGCGACTCGCCTCCGAAGCTCATCCCGCAACAGCCTTCCTCCAAGTCCAAGCAAAGCCCATAGAACCCGATAGGGCTTGATGAGCGCCTTCAGTGCCAGCGTTCCCTCGATCCGCTCCTGCACGAAATCGGGACGGGCGTTCAACCGGAATCTCGGGCCAAGCGCCTCCCGGAGCGCCATCACCCATCCAAAAATCATGCCGGTCTCCGCCGGATCGCCGGCGCCGAAGGTCAAATCGCCGCAAACCGAACGCACGCGAGACGCCCGGAGGAGAGAACTCAAAAAGCAAAAAGCCGGTTCCCGGAAGCGCTGAAACAAGTCCTTGCCCCGGCGAACCGACGACCACAGCTCGCGCAGATTTCGCTTTTCCTTCTGCTCCGCTTCCGTCTTTTCCTTCTTTTTACCGGGCTTTTTCCGCTTGGTTTTTGACGTTCGTTCAGGCGGAGAGAACGTAAAGAGGTTGATCCCAAACAGCGCGACAGCGAGGCGCATGTTCCTCTTTTGTGGAGATGTGCCCTGAACCTCCCGCAGGTTGTCAACCTGCGGGAGGTTTTTGTAATAGACGACCGCTCCTATCGCCCCGGCAACTACGCTGAGCGATGCGTGGAGCGTCATGCCCGTCTCATCCTTTTTCCCATCTATGCTGAAAAAAAAGGGAAAAAGAACAAAGAGAAGCATGAACAACCCTATTGAAACAAGGAATAGCATCCCCTCCCCCATTGCCAGGATTTCAAAAATTTCAAAAAGTGGCTACGACTTCCACGTACCAGGCAATTTTGGCAATCTTTGAAATCTCGGCAATCTTGGCAATTTACTGTGTCGCTGGCTTAACCG
>JAUWMS010000277.1 GCA_030613045.1 Candidatus Latescibacterota bacterium
AACCCCTCCCCCGGCCCCTCCCCGAAGCGGGGAGGGGAGTTATGTTTCCGGAGTCCGAAGCAGGGGAGTTATGCTTCCGAAGACCGGGACGGGGGAGTTGTCCTTCCGAAGTCCGAGAAAACACGCTCCCCCTTACCTCTCAGGGAAGGGGGCCGGGGGGTTAGGTTGCGGTTCCAACAGACGAACAGGACTTGAACTATGAGCATTGAGATCAGTCGCGCTTCGATCCGAAAGGGATTCGGGATATTTGCCGCCATCACGCTGGTGAGCTTGATCGCACTGTTCGGCTTCACCTTGCGGGGAGAGAGTTTCAGCGCATTGAGGCAGATCAAGGCGTCGTATCTTTTTCTGGCCTTATTCCTTTCCGTGGGAGACTGGTTCCTGTCGGCCTCCCGGATTCACGTGTTGGTGCGGCTCTTGTCCGATCGGATCGGATACAAAGGCTCCCTGCGGGCCAGCCTGGCGAATCTGTGCATGGCGGCGATTACGCCGTCCCAGACCGGAGGCGGTCCGGCCCAGATCCTGATGCTGAACCGGGAGGGGCTTTCGATGCCCAAGTCCATCGCGGTCGGGGTGGTTACGTTTATGTGCACGTTGGTCTTTATGCTGATTTTGGCGCTGGCATTGTCCGGGTTGGGCCTGCAGCATTTCGGAGGGCTAAAGTTTCAACATTTTTTTCAGTACGGTTCGTGGGCCTTCGCGCTGGTGTTCGGGACGTTTCTGATTTTTTTTATGAAACCCACGCTCTTCGGCATCGTGATGGATCGGGGGGCTTCCGCGTTGTATCGGGTGCTGGGAAAAGCGTACCACAGACCGCGCTGGATCCAGCGTTCATTCTATTATGCGGAGGAATGTCACGTTACGTTTTTGGTCTATTTGCGCAAAGGGAAGGGCACGTTTCTGGCGGGGGTGGGCTTGACCTTTTTGATTTTTTTCAACAAATTTGTGATCGCGTGGGTGGTTCTGAAGGGGTTGGGGCTGGATCCGCGATTGGTTCAGGTCGTGTTGATTCAGATACTTATTTTGCTGATCGTGTATTTCAGTCCCAGCCCGGGATCGAGCGGAGCCGCCGAGTTGGTATCCGCGGCCTTGATGGCCCGGATCGTTCCACGGGAAATGCTGCCGGTCTATACGGTGCTGTGGCGTTTTTTCACCTTGTACTTGGGCGTGGGCGTCGGAGGAGCGATGCTGCTGCGCTATTTGGGCAAAGGCGGGCGGATGTTGGGAGGAGAAACTGGAAATGAAGTAGAGGCGATGAACGAGGAGTAACGAAGTTCCTGTAAACCGAAAGCGTGACGCCTTTTGGAGAAAGGCGGAGTTTGCACTCCCGGGTAGGAATAAGAAAGGCACTTACTTGGCTTCTTTCGCTCTGTGCTTGTGTTCGTCGTATTTGACAAAAAGAAGCGCTCCTATGCTGAAAAGCAGGATCATGCCTGCCATAAGATATAACCAATTCATAGCTATTCCTCCGGATGGACCCAATATGAGATAAGGAAAGTAATTACAGCAATACCTGTAACGACGATGATTTCTTTCTGGTTCTATTTTTCAGCAAAAAGTTGTTTGACCACTCCGGATCCGAGGAGCAATTTGCTGAGATCTGCGATGAAGTGGCCCAGAAAACTTCTTTTTTTGAGATGTTATAGGTCGGAGTATAACCCTTCTTGTCCAGAAAGTCAAATAGAAAATCAAGGAAACGTGTGAAAGGGATGGATCGTATGAATGCTCAAGAGTCCTTTCGGACCGGGGATACGTGGCGGGTGTTCCGAATAATGGCGGAGTTTGTGGATGGGTTTGAGACGTTGTCCAAAATCGGGCCGGCGGTCACGGTGTTTGGATCTGCCCGGACGAAGCGTGGGACGTCCGTCTATGACGAAGCGGAGGAGACGGGGCGCTTGTTGGTGAAGACGGGATATGCGGTGATTACGGGCGGCGGCCCGGGGATCATGGAGGCGGCGAACAAGGGCGCCAAGGAGGCGGGCGGGACCTCGGTGGGGTTGAACATTGATCTGCCGATGGAGCAAAAGCTGAATCCCTATACCACGCACAGCCTATCGTTTCGGTATTTTTTTGCGCGTAAGATGATGCTGGTAAAGTATGCCAAGGCGTTCGTGATTTTCCCGGGAGGATTTGGAACCCTGGACGAATTCTTCGAGCCGGTGACGCTGATTCAGACGAAGCGCATGGAGGCGTTCCCGGTGATCCTCGTGGGACGGGCGCATTGGGAAGAATTGCTGAAGTGGATGAAAGCGCATCTATTGGAGAGCGGGTACATCTCGCCGGAGGATATGCAGATCTTTACCATCGTGGATCGCCCGGAGGAAGTGATTCAGGCGATTGAGCATTTTTATGCGGACGTGAAGCGTGAAACACAGACGTGAAGCGTGAAACGTGAAACGTAAGGGAGGCATCCACCTGCGTCTTCTGGGAATTTTTCTGTGGTCTCCGGATCTCCGAGGTGAGATGGTTGACGTGAAAAAAAGACTTCACCACAGAATTTCACGGAAGCACACAGAAATTCTCTTTTCGCTTTTTCCGTGTTTTTCCGTGGGTATCCGTGGTGGAGTCTCTTAAGGGGGAGCGTCGTGATCCGAGCGGTGATTTTCGATTTGGACAATACGTTGGTGGATTTTGTGCGGATGAAGGAGAACGCCATTGATGCGGCCGTGGATGCGATGATAGACGCGGGGTTGGAGATGCCCAAGAAGCAGGCGAAGGCCAAGCTTTACCAAATCTACGACCAGGAAGGCATCGAGTATCAAAACGTGTTCGATCAATTCCTGCAGGAGGAACTGGGGGAGATTGACTACAAAATCCACGCGTCCGGCATCGTGGCCTATCGCAAGGCACGCGAGGCCGCGTTGGTGCTCTATCCGCACGTGAATCTGACGCTGGTGGAACTGACCAAGCGGGGCCTGAAACTGGCCGTGCTTTCGGACGCGCCCCGGCTTCCCGCGTGGCTTCGGCTGTGCTACCTACAGCTTCAGCATACCTTCGACTTCGTGATCACCTTCGACGACACCGGCGCCCGCAAACCCAGTTCCATTCCCTTCGAGAAGGCCCTTTCCCTGCTGCACGTTGCTCCTCACGAAGCCCTGATGGTGGGAGACTGGCCGGAGCGGGATATGGTGGGCGCTAAACAGGTGGGCATCCGAACCGTCTTTGCCCGCTACGGTGATACCTTCGACACCGAGGATTCCGGCGCGGACTTTGAGGTGGACGACATCCGTGAGATCGTGGCGATCGTGGATCGGGAGAACGCACCGCGCTGATGGGTTCGTAGTGGCGACTTCAGTCGCTTTTGTCGTGTAGCAAACGACTAAAATTGTCACTATAAACACTAAGCGCCAGGAGAAAAAGGAATGACCGAATCCGTGGGGATTGACTTAGTAGAGGTGGCGCGCATCCGCAACGTTGCGGAGCGGAGAGGCGAACGATTTTTGAAGCGAATCTTCACGGAGAAAGAGCGTGCCTATTGCCGGAAAAAGCATGGCGAATACGGATCCCTGGCGGCCCGATTTTCCGCGAAGGAGGCTGTATTCAAAGCCCTCGGAACCGGATGGAGCGCGGGCGTAAAGTGGACGGACGTAGAGGTGATCAACGATGCACTTGGAAAACCGGAGGTGGTATTGCACGGGAAGGTCAAGGAACTTGTGGGAAAAAGAAACGTCGCCATCAGCTTGACCCATACGCGGGAATACGCGCAGGCGGTGGCTGTGCTGGGCAATGAATAATGAGCAATGACGAATGCCCAATAACTCATCACCAAGGATCAATTATGAAACTCGTTACGGGAAAACAGATGGCCGCCATAGATCGGTACGCGATCCAGGAAATGGGCGTACCCGGTCTCGATCTGATGGAGCGCGCCGGGCAGGCGGTCTTCGAAGCACTTTGTCGGCTGCTCGAAGCACCAAAAAAAATTACCGTAGTTTGCGGCAAGGGCAACAACGGCGGCGACGGCTTCGTCGTGGCTCGGCTGCTCGAAACCCGGGGTATCCCCGTCTCCGTCTTCCTCGTAGGCGAACAGGAGGCGGCCAAGGGAGATGCCCGGACCAATTTAGAGCGGGCCGCGGAAAAAGGCATTCCCATCTATGAAGTTCTGAAAGACGAGGACCTGAAGCGGCTATCGGCCGAGTTCGCCTCCTCCGACGGGATTGTGGATGCCCTCTTCGGAACGGGCATCCGGGACGCGGTCCGGGGACTGGCTGCCCAGGTCATCGAACGGATCAACGATTCGGGGCGTCCCGTCGTGGCCGCGGATCTTCCCTCCGGCGTGGACGCGGACACCGGAAACATCGCCGGGCCGTGCGTGCGCGCTGGTCACACCGTGACTTTCGGACTTCCCAAGATGGGACAGGTTTTCTATCCCGGCAAGGGCTATTGTGGCGCGTTGGAGATCGCGGACATCGGGTTTCCTCCGGAGGCCGTCGAGTCCGTAGTAGGGGTTCAACTTGTTGAACCCGCACTGGAATGGATCAATAGAGACGAAGTCGCCGCCATCCTGCCCTGTCGTGCGCCGGATGCCCACAAAGGAGATTGTGGCCGGGTCCTGGTGATCGCCGGATCCGGCGGGCTGACGGGCGCGGCCGCGCGGGCGAGCGAGGCGGCGCTGCGCACGGGATCGGGCCTGGTGACCCTCGGCGTTCCCGAAAGCCTGAACGACATTCTGGAGGTCAAACTCACCGAGGTCATGACCCGTCCGCTGCCGGAGGTGCGCAAGCCGCGCTGCCTGTCGTTGCGGGCCGTGGGAGCCATCCGGCGTCTTATGGAGCGGGCGGACGGCGTGGCCCTCGGGCCGGGGCTTGGCTCGCATCGGGAGACCGTGGAATTGGTGGGCCGCCTCGTGC
>JAUWMS010000089.1 GCA_030613045.1 Candidatus Latescibacterota bacterium
CGGAAAGGGTGCGGGAAAATCCTGCCTCAGTGGTGCGATGGATGCCTCTGTGGTCGGATATCCACGATACCCAAGCACGATGGCGCCCGGATACAGAAAATCCCGCAACAACGTGGCACCTCCCGTATCGTACACATAGACGAAACGCTCAACAAAATCAGCCACTTCCTGGTCTTCGCTGCTCAATCCCTCCCGTTTCCGGATGAGCAGTCTTCGGACGTCGGCGATGCGTCCGTCTTGCGTAAGCCCAAAGATCAGGTCATAAGGGTTTTCATCGGAAAGATGCAGTCCCTCCACCCGGATTTCCGTTCGTCCCGACCGCTCCGTCGTGTGTATTTCGACCGCATCGGTGAGGCGCGCCTCTGCTTTCTTCAACCACTGGGCGAACGAATGCCGCTCGTACGCCTCGGCAAACGCGATTTGATCCAATTGGAACGCCCCTCGGACGATCTCATCTGCCCCCCTTGCTTCCGCCAAATGCGTTGAGCGCAGAATAAACAACATACTTAGAACCGTCCGCATAGCCACCTCCATCAACGCAAAGGCCGGGGATGACGCAGAGCGTCGAATCTGCGCTCCCACGCAGAGCGTGGGAACGAGAGGGGCCCTTATCCTTGATTCTAATAAATCTCAAAATCCCCCAGATTGATCACCGAATGATCCTCAAAGGGCTGCGGCTGCCAGGCCCGAACGTGAACGAGCGGCTGCGCTTCGTTTCGAAAGTCAATCATCAGGAAGAGATATCCTTCGTCACTGTACGTGCTTGAATTCCAACGCTGCTTCAGCGTAATCCCATATACCCGGGGACGCTCGGGATGACGCCGGACGCCCACCGAATCAAAGGTCACTTTTACGAAGGCGTTGATCTTGAAGGCTTCTCGTAACCCATGGATGTATTGCTTCTTGCTCAGACGGACGAGTCGAATCTTCTCCGCGCTCAGGGTGCTATTCTCCAATCCAATACGGCGGGACGGATTTTCCGCCTTCCGGATCACTTTGCCCACGATAATCAACGCATCCTCGCTGTACGCTTTTTCCAGATACGCAAGGTCTTTCCTGTTGTAGGCGGTGCGAAAAATCTCCAGAAATTGCAGGATCTGTTCCCTGTATGCCATATCGTCCAACTTTTTGCCGTCCTCGATGATGTTCTGGTAGTGCATCAGTTCCATCGCATAGCGAAGATCGCAAATCCGTCCTTCCGGGTTCAGCGTAACGACCAACTCCTGAAAAGGATTGCCCTTCGTGCCTTGCATGCATACCTTCACCATGATGCCGCGCACCTCGTACCGGCCGTCCGAAAGCCGGAGCAATGAGGTGCGATATTCCGCGCGTGTGGCATAAAACCGATTGATCTCCGCCAGTTCCCGCACCGCGCAGAACCCCTCTTCCGTGCAGTACATTTTCAGTACCTCGTACCTCCCCTTCTGCTCCGCGATGCAGTTGATCTCCCGAAGCACCGCAGTCAGATCCTCCCCGATCCGCTGACAAAGCGCAGGCGGATCGCCGATAAGAATCACCCTCGAAGCCACCTGAGCATGGACGTACAAAGGCAACAGACTCAAAACCAACCCGACACCGATCATCCATCGTTTCATAATCTCCTCCGATACCAATACTCGTTTACCACGGAATCGCACGGAAGCACACAGAAAACCTTAAGCAACTTTCAGCTTTTGGCTGATCGCTTACAGTCTTTTTTCAGCTTTTTCCGTGGTATTCCGTGGATTTCCGTGGTGAATGTTTTTACGAATCAGTCCCCCAACGCACTAAGATCACGAATCCATATTTGCCTCTTCCCTGAGAACGTCCCCGAATACGGCTGTTTCGACCGTATATCGTAGAACTGACCTTCCACAAATTGCAAACAGGCAAAGACCTGCTGCTTATCCACTACAATCACGTAGCACCCGTCGGGGGAGAGAAAATCACTTCGCTTCCCCACCGCAAGGTCGCCGGAAGTTCTGTAATGGTTCAATTGTTTCAGAAGTTCCTGCGTGTTCGTACAGGTCATCAGCGATTCGATGACCGCCGAGGTCGGTGGAAGCTCCGGAGAAGGTGGATCCGGAGGAGACATTTGGTCGGGATTGGGATGGATCCGCACGGTCTTCTTGTTCTCCGGGAACGGGTTGAAGCCCTCGACCTTTGCCAAAAAATTGTACACCTCCTCGACCTCCGGAATCTGAGACATCCCGGCTTCGTATTGAAATTCAACCATGAGCGTTAAGGCGAATCCGGTCTCCGACGGGATACTATACAGGGGAATCTCCACGGAACCCTCTGTGGGAACTCTGAAATATTCCGTATGGCTTCCACTGTAATAGCTAAACGAAAGCGCCTGAATGGGTTGGTTGTGATAGGAAAATCGAAGCGGGACCATCAACACGGTCCCATCCCTATAGACCGTGTTCGGCGTTACGACAATAGCTCTCAACAGGGACTGCAACCGATTGCTGAGCGCGGACGGCATATCGCTGGTATGCTGCGCTTCGCCCTCGAAACGATAGGATATGCTGTCCGGATAGGTCAGACTCAACAGGTATGCCCAATACGTGTTTCTCAGACAGGGGCCGATGCACCCCTCTTGCTCCAGCGTTTCCCCGTGCCGAACCAGTTCTTTAATCCTGGACTTGAGAAGCTCAAAACCTTCCTGCACGCTACGGCGGTCCACATAGGCAAAGACCACGTGTTCCTTTCCCTCTTTGTACGCATATTCCCGAAGGCCGCGCAGCGCCACGGAGGAAAAGGAGTGTATGTTTTCCTTAACCAACTCCGAGACGTCTCCCCCACGCTCCTCGGCCCAGGAATCAAAGCTGCTCTGGATGAGGACCTGAACCTGGCTGGCAAGATCGCTCTTTGCGCGCTCCCGCGCTTTGGATGCATCCGCGTTTTGTCCTTCGCCCCAGTAGTATTCCGGATTGTTCTTGATTGCATCAATCTTGCGAAGCAGCTCCTTTTCAGGCGCTCCGAAACACGCCACTGCGGCACTTAGAAAAAGTGCTACCGCTAAGCCCATGATAATGCGAATTCGAATTGCCATCAGTACTCCCTCCTTTCTAAATGACGGGCAGTAGAATATAGCCCAATCGAAGGACAAAGGCAAGTGCTTTTTTCGGGCAGAACCCGCCGGTTAGGGATCCGCGATCAGCAAAAAAAGAGTACCGACTCAGGAATATTGAAAACCGATCATCGAAGGACTCGAAGCCTATCGTTTGATGGTTGCGCAGGAGGGGCAAGAAAACGCTTGACTTTCGGGCGTCCATTTGTTAAATTTACACTCTTCGTAAATGCTTTTCAGAGCCGTAGAGTCTCTATCAGAAGACATCGCGACAAAGGAGCGTTTCGTTCTTCCCCTGTAGCTCAATCGGCAGAGCGAGTGGCTGTTAACCACTAGGTTGTAGGTTCAAGTCCTACCGGAGGAGCCAGTTTCTCGAATGTATCTTATCCCCCACCGGATCTCCGATGTTTGTCGGGCCTCGGAGATATCCGAAACCTTGAACTGAAAGAGAGATTATGCGAAAACCTATCGTGGTCGGCAACTGGAAGATGAACAAGACACCGGAAGAAGCTGTACAACTCGTGGCGGAATTGAAGCCCCTCGTGGCCGGGATCGAGGCCGTGGAAATCGGGATCTGCCCGCCCTTTGTTTGCCTGACGGAAGCGAGTAAGCTCTTAAAAGGCACGAACATCGGACTGGGAGCTCAGAATATGTATTGGGAGCCTGAAGGCGCGTACACCGGCGAAATCTCCGCGGAAATGCTCGTGACAAGCGGGTGCCGGTATGTTATATTAGGGCACTCCGAACGACGCGCCTACTTCGGCGAAACCAACGCCACGGTGCATAAAAGACTCGAAGCCGCCCTGCAATCGGGCTTGTCCCCTATTGTCTGCGTGGGAGAAACCCTGGAGCAGCGGGAGGCGGGAAAAGCCGAGGAAGTGGTCGCGGATCACCTTCGGGGCGCATACGAGGGCATTTCCGCTACGGATGCACAAAAAACGGTCATCGCATACGAACCGGTATGGGCCATCGGGACCGGACTGACGGCGACCCCCGATCAGGCTCAGGAGATGCACGCCTTTATCCGCAAGATACTGACGGAGTTATACGGCGACTCTGTGGCCGAAGGGGTGCGCATCCAGTACGGCGGCAGCATGAAGCCGGGGAATGCGAAGGAGTTACTCGCTCAGAAAGACATTGACGGAGGACTTATCGGAGGCGCCGCGCTTCAGGCGGAATCGTTCACGGGTATTATCAAGGGCGCTTTATAACAGATTTCCAGGAAAGGTTCAAACTATGCATGCTCTTTTACTGTTACTCCACGTGGTCATAAGCGTGGGCTTGATTTTGGTGGTGCTCCTTCAATCCAGCAAGGGCGGAGGGTTGGCCGGGGCCTTGGGAGGAGGGGGAGGAATGGGAGCCGTATTCGGTGGTCGGGGGGCCGGGGATTTCCTGACCAAACTGACGACGGGATTGGCCATTGCCTTTATGGTCAGTTGTTTACTTCACAGCGCGATTTCGCCCACGACCGGTCCTGAGGCGCGCAGCGCGCTGCAGGAGGAGTTGAAAAAGAGGTCACTGGAGACGGGACCGGCGTCCGTTTTGCCCGGCAGTGTTGCTCCCGCGGTCGAAGAAACGGCCCCTGCGGAGGAGTCCGGGGCAGAATAAGGGCAGCCTCCTGGTGACTCCGTAAGAACTTCAGAGTGCCGAAGTGGTGGAAGTGGTAGACACGCTGTCTTGAGGGGGCAGTGCCCGAAAGGGCGTAGCGGTTCAAATCCGCTCTTCGGCACCATCCATTCCTGTTTGAAGCGACCATCTATGTAGGGGCTGAGGACAATTTTCAGCGTCAGTGACACAAAAATGAAAATCCTTTACAACAGCGTCTTTTTAGAGCACGATACCGGCATGCATCCTGAAAACAGGAAAAGGCTGGAGGAGTGCGGCGACTTGCCGGAAACAACCATCGAGAACGGCGAGAAATACCTCACCTTAGTTCATACCGAGGATTACATAGATCGTGTAAAGGAGGCGTGTAGAGAAGGCCTTCACCTTGATGCGGACACGGTCACTTCGGAGAGAAGCTACGAGGCGGCCATTTACGCCGTAGGGGCCACCGTAATGGCCTCGAAGACCAACGATTTCGCACTGGTAAGACCCCCCGGACATCACGCCTATCCCTCCAGATCGAGCGGCTTCTGCATCTTCAATAATATCGCCATTGCCACACAAAAACTGATCTCCGAAGGGAAAAAGGTCCTGATCTTCGACTTCGACGCCCATCTCGGAGACGGAACGGTGAAGTTCTTCTACGATTCCGACCGGGTGCTCTATTGGTCCCTGCATCAATTTCCCGCCTTCCCGGGAGGCGGATATGCGGATGAAATCGGAGAAGGGAAGGGAAAAGGGTACACCATCAACGTTCCTCTACCTCCCGGGAGCGGCGACGAGATTTATATGAACGCTGTGGATCGTTTTATGCCCCTTGCCGAGCAGTTTGGCCCCGACGTCGTAGCCGTCTCCGCGGGATTTGATGCCCATCAGCACGATCTTTTGCTGGATCTGAGAGTAAGCCTGAATACGTATTATCGCCTCGGCAAACTCTTGGGGAGCACGTTTTCAACCGTTTTTGCCACCCTGGAGGGAGGCTACAACGTACAGTTCTTTCCCAAGTGTCTCTTTAACTTCATAGATGGCATAAACGGCGAGGAAATGAGATTCAAAGAGCAAACCACCGACTCCAGAATCATTGCCATTGATGAATTTGAACTGAGAATGTATGAATTGGAAAAAGCCCTTTCTCCATATTGGAATCTATAGGCGGACAAAATGATCATTGAGAAACTAAATAAGCTCTTCAATCCAAAAAAAATAGCCGTCATTGGGGCGACCAACAGAAAAAACAGCGTCGGCTATGCCCTGATGAGAAATCTGATAGGCAGCGGATATGAAGGCATTGTATATCCGGTCAACGCAAAAAGAGAAAGCGTTTTCGGGGTAAAGGCCTATTCCTCCGTAAGGGACGTTCCCGATACAATAGATCTGGCTATTATTGCCACGCCCGCACAAACGATTCCCGACATCGTTCAAAATTGCGGAGAATCGGGAGTCAGCGGCATCGTAATCATTTCTTCGGGATTCAAAGAGGCGGGCAAAGAAGGGGAAGCCGCGAGCGATGGTATTCTGGAAACCGCCCGAAAATATGGCATGCGAATCATCGGTCCCAATTGCCTGGGCTTTATCCGGCCCTCCATCCATCTGAACGCCAGTTTTGCCAACAAAATGGCGCTTCCGGGAAGAATCGCGTTTATCTCCCAGAGCGGGGCCTTGGGCACCGCCATCCTGGACTGGTCGGTCAAGCAAAACGTGGGATTCAGCCATTTTGTATCCATCGGCTCCATGATTGACGTGGGCTTTCACGACCTGATAGACTACTTTGGCCAGGATCCGGAAACCACGAGCATCCTGATCTACATGGAATCCTTAACCGATGCGAGAAAGTTTCTGAGCGCGGCAAGAGCTTTTGCCAGAACAAAGCCCATCATTGTGTTGAAAGCGGGAAAGAGTTCGGAAGGCGCCAGGGCCGCCATGTCCCATACCGGCAGTCTGGCTGGAAACGACGCGGTGTTCGATGCGGCGTTCAAGCGAGCAGGCATCATTCGGGTGAACACCACCGGCGAACTTTTTAACTGTGCACAAAACCTGGCGATGCAGCGAAGACCATCGGGAAACCGACTGGCCATCGTAACCAATGCCGGAGGCCCGGGGGTCATTGCCACAGATATTCTCATGGAGAGGGGGGGAGCGTTAGCCGAGCTTTCGGAAGAAACCATTGAGAAACTCAATAAGGTGCTTCCGCCCGCGTGGAGCAAGTCCAATCCGGTGGATGTATTGGGAGATGCCGATCATGAACGATACCGGAAAGCCGTAGAACTGTGCATCAACGATCATGGCGTGGATGGCGTGCTGGTGATTCTCACGCCCCAGTCTATGACAGATTCTGTGGCCATCGCCCGAGAGATCGTAGCCTTGCCAACCCGGAACAGAAAAACGCTTCTCGCTTCATGGATGGGCGAGGACGATGTCAGCGAGGGAATTAGGGTCCTGGAGCAAGGGAACATCCCAGCTTATAGAACACCGGAAAATGCGGCAAGTTGCTTTATGGGGATGGTTAGCTACTCCAGAAACCTGGAACAGTTGTATGAAACTCCCGAAAGCATACCGCACGAATTCGAACCAAAAAAGGAAGCCAACAGGGAACTTATTGAACAGGTCGTGAAAACGGGCCGAGATACGCTGACCGAGATCGAATCCAAGAAGCTGCTCTCCAATTACGGAATTCCCACCACCCAAAGCAGCGTGGCAAAAACGGTTGGCGAAGCCGCAGCCATGGCCTCGGATATTGGATTTCCAGTGGCGATGAAAATTTTGTCCCCGGATATCCTTCACAAGACGGAAGTTGGAGGCGTCAAGCTCAATATCCACTCGAAAGATGACGCGGTGCAGGCGTTTGATTCCATAATTAGCTCAGCGGGAAAGCATGCGCCCGCGGCAAAAATAGACGGAGTATTGATCGAAGAGATGGTCTCCAAAAAATACGAAGTGCTCATCGGCTGCAGAAAAGACCCCCTGTTCGGACCCGCCATTGTCTTTGGAATGGGCGGCGTGGCCGTCGAACTCTTCAAAGACACCAATGTAGCCTTACCGCCGCTGAACATGGCGCTTTCTATGAGGCTCATCGAAGAAACGAAAATCTATGAATTGCTGAAAGGGTACCGCGGTATGAAAGGCTGCGATATCCCAACCATTCAGTTTGTGTTGTACAAATTTGCCTACCTGGTGATGGATTTTCCGGAAATTAAGGAAATAGACATAAACCCCTTTGCCGTGGATGAAAACGGAGGGATCGTCCTCGATGCCAAGGTGGTGCTCGATAAAGAAATCGCAGGAAAGAAGATAAAACCCTATTCCCACATGGTTATATCGCCCTATCCCGAGGAATACATCACGCAATTCACCATGAAAGATGGTAGAACGATCCTTCTCCGACCGATACGGCCCGAAGACGAACCTATAGAAGGAGAGA
>JAUWMS010000343.1 GCA_030613045.1 Candidatus Latescibacterota bacterium
GGGAACACCGAAACCGTCGTCGAAGTGGTCAGGGAGCGATGCGCCGAACTGGGAATCCAACACGTGGTCGTGGCTTCGGACAGCGGGGAGACCGCGCTTCGGCTCTGGGATGCGCTTCAGGATACCGGCGTGACCTTGATCTCCGTGCCCGAACACGCGGGATACGCGGGCGGCGATGCACCTTCGATCACGCCCGAAAAGAAAAGGGAACTGGAGGAGAAGGGTGTCCAGGTGCTGATCTGTGCCCACGCACTGAGCGGCGTCGGACGGTCCATCTCGAAGAAGTTCGGCGGCGTCACGCCCACGGAAATCATCGCGCACACGCTGAGACGCTTCGGCGGGGATGGCATCAAGGTAGCTGTCGAGATCGCGGTGATGGCCGCCGATGCCGGGCTGATTCCCACAGATCGGGAGGTAATCGCGGTGGGAGGCAGTGGAGGGGGCGCGGACGTGGCCATCGTGCTCAAAGCCGCTCACATGAGCAATTTCTTCGATCTGGAAATCCGGGAGATTCTCGCCAAGCCGAGGCAGCGGTCGTCGAAGTAAGGTCGAAGAAACCGGGTGGACAAAGCACACTTCGCGATCACGAATGAAGCGTTGAGAAAAGCCGTCCTGAGCATGAAGCTTGGGACGGTTTTCTTTTCGGGGTGGTTGGGCGGGGCATTGCTCATTACTCATTGTTCATTGCTCATTGCCTTCACCTTGGGACGGCTTTTTTTCTTGACTATCCGAGCCTATTTTCCTATATTGGTTTTTCAAACCATCGCATTTTTGTTCAAGCACTTACCACGAGGAGGGTGACATGGTTGATCTTTTTCGGAAGATAGGATTGCTTGTGTCGTTGTCTTTGATTCTGTTGAATAGTTCGGATTCTTGTTCGAGCGAACCGTCCGCTTTCAAATTGGTGCGGGAAGGCAGCCTTCCTGTTCCGGCGTCCAAAGGATGGCGGAGGGCTGTTATCCAGGTGCTAAAGGGAACTCCGGACAGGCTTGTTGTCCAAGAGGATGTCCGGTCCGGCAAACCGCTGAGCATATATCGTCTGATTGACGGAGAGTGGGAGATAACGGACGGCCCTGCGTTGATAGATTCTGTGGTCACCAAAGCAGAATTTGTTTGCTGGACCACGGGGGACATAGATCGTGACGGAGCCGACGAGATCGTAACGTACTCCGACTCGACCATTTGGATACACCAATGGGATGGACAGGATTTCAAAGCATCCCGATACGAAGTTTCCGGCACGGTGGATCAGTTGACGATTGGGGATATAGATGGGGACGGGCGTAATGAAATGGTCTCCTTCCGCTACTACGGCGATCCGCTTGCCACCAAGGTTCATGTATGTGCGGATAGATTTGAGGATGGAAAATTGCGGGCACTCTGGTCGGACAGGGGATCCCTTGGATATAGGAAGACAGAATGTTGTGCACCGTCCGACCGGTTGGGAGCCATAGCGGATTATGAGAACAAAGGAACCAACGTCGCGCTCACGAAAGACAGCCAGTCCGACATGAGTGCTTCCCGCTATCGTTTTTTGGCATGGAGTGATACTTGCCTTGTGGTGGCGAAATCCTTCGTGATTGGGGGTACATTGGACGGCACGGAGGAGTCCATGCCTCCGGGACGATCTGGGCGCGAAAGCCGCGAAAAAAGAGCGAAGCGGAAGAAGCAATGGAAAACGATTGAAGGAAAGCAATTGATTCCTACATTGGTGAGCGGCTCGCGGATGTATCGCCACCCAATAGCGATAGGGATAATAGCACCTGTCCCATATCGAGAAAAGACGTTGTTGGCGGTTCCGTTGATGTCAATCAGGGAGCGCCGCCTGTTATCCACAGAGACCTTGTCGGAGATCGTAGAAAATGTTTTGAAGCCCGTCTGGCAAGCGGATACCAGGACGGCGGGTGATCCCTCCGGACCGACCGACATCCTTCTCGGGGCCGATTTGGACGGACAGGGAGAAGGGCTGTTGCACATCACGCTCTCAGATGAGACGGTATATCGCTTTTATAGATGACGTCAGTGCCCTTCCCTCCTCCTCCCACCGTGACGTGAATGTCACGGTTCGGGATCATATTCCAGTCTCCCCCACCGAACCGTGCGGTTTATCGCACGGGAGGGGCATGGGGGCTTTTTGCTTCTGAGAACAGGATGACCATGCTCGACAAACTCCGACTTCTCGCCTTCGCAGCAACGATTCTCCTTTTTTCCCTTCGGACGGACGCTTCCACTCTGGTGAAGATCGTCCCCTCCTCCGTCTCGGCGGGCATCGGGGACACGGTGGTGGTGGAAGTCCGCGTGGAGGACGTGGAGGCGCTTTTTGGCGTCAATGTGGATATTCGCTACGATCCGCTGCTCGTGGAGGGACTGTCCCTGCAGGAGGGCGCGTTACTTGGGAGCGGCGCGCAGACTTCGTTTTTGTCCCACGTGGACCACGCGAGTGGGTTGATCAATTTCGGCGCGACCCGGTTGGGCGAGTCGGGCGGCGTGAGCGGCTCCGGGACCGTAGCTGAGATTCGCTTCAGGACGCTTTCCGCGGGGACGACTCCTCTTTCCTTCGATGGCATTCAACTCTTCCGGTATCCCGCCTTAGACGAGATCCCACATACGGTGGAACCCGCGGAAATCGTCATCTCCGGCGCAAACCGCGCGCCCGAACTTTCGGCGATTCCGGATACGACAGCTATTGAGAATATCCCCTTCGGGATGCAGATCGAGGCGGCGGACCGGGACGGTGATGCGCTCGTGTTCACGGACGACACCGATCTGTTCGATGTCTCCCCCACCGGGCTTATTCATTTCACGGCCGAAGCGGCGGACGTGGGTTCGCACACGATCACCATCACGGTCACGGACGACAGTGCCGCGTCCGCAAGCGATGCGTTTGTGCTGACCGCGCTCCCCCGGCCTCGCATCGCGCTCAACGAGGTCTTGTGCGATCCGCCTTTGGGCGACGACGGCGATGCAAACCGGGACGGCGTGCGAAGCGTATCGGAAGACGAGTTTGTGGAACTCCTGAATCTCGGATCGAATGCCGTGGATCTGTCGGGTTGGACGCTGAGCGATGGCGCGTCGAGTCCGTTTGCCTTCCCTTCCGGGACTCAGATCGCGCCCGGTGAGTACCTCGTGCTTTTCGGCGGGGGCGCGCCCACGGGCTTTTCCGGGCAGGTGTTCACGGACGACGGCAGGATCGGAGGTGGGCTGTCCAATTCCGGGGATGCCATCTATCTCATCAACCCTGCAGGCCCGGACACCATAGCGGCCTTGACCTACACCGGCTGGGCCACGCACCAGTCCTATACCCGGTACCCGGAGGGCGCGGGCGATTTCGTCCCGCACACTTCCCTGCCCGGACGGGGACGCTTCTCTCCCGGATCGGCCCGCCCCGCGTTGACGGCGATCACGGTGCTGCCAGCCGGAATTACGATCACGGTGGGAGGGGTGGAACCGTTTACGGCATTCGGGCATTTTTCCGATGGCGGCACGGAAGACGTTACCGCTCAGGTGAGTTGGAGCACCTCGGACGCCAGCGTGGCGGTGGTTTCCTCGGAAGGGGTGGTCTTTGCCGAAGGCCCGGGTTCGACGGAGATCCTGGCCGCCTTCGGAGGGATCATCGGCTCCGGAACAGTGACGGTTGAGTCTCCGCCTCCTCCACCTCCCACCTATCCTCCGGTGATCTCCGATATTCCGGATCAGACCATCCGGGAGGGGGAAAATTTCTCGAAAATTTTTCTGGACTTGTACGTGAGCGATGAGGACCACGGGGATTCGGAGTTGACGTGGACTTATTCGGGGAACGAGACGCTTTCTGTGAGCCTGTCGTCCGGGCGCGCGGCAACGCTGACCGTGCCTTCGGCGGACTGGAACGGTTCGGAGACGATCACGTTTACGGTCAGCGATCCCGATAGCCACAGCGCGAGCGATGCGATGACGGCTGCGGTGTCCGGGGTGAACGATCCGCCGGTGTTCGAGGCGATTGGGGATACCGCCACGATGGTGGGGCGATGGTTCCGGCTTCAGGTTTTCGCCGACGATCCCGACGCGGTGTATGGCGACATCCTCTCCTACGCGGACGACAGCGATTTGCTCGATGTGTCAGAAGAGGGCTGGATCGCATTTGAACCCGAAGAAGCGGACGTGGGTTCGCACACGATACCCATCACGGTCACGGACGACAGCGCCGCCTCGGCAAGCGGCTCGTTTGTGCTGACCGTGC
>JAUWMS010000271.1 GCA_030613045.1 Candidatus Latescibacterota bacterium
GCGCATCCAAGGGAACGGACTGGAAGTGGCCGCACTGATGGCGTTTGGACTAATGGTGTTTGAGGATCGCACCGAGGCCCTGGGACGGATCGGGAAATACGCGGAGTTGGGCCAAAAGTTAGGGAGTTCGTTGCTGCTGACCTATTGCGGCGGAGGGATTCCCGAGGAAATGACGAAGGAGGAGGCATTGGCGAAGGCCGGAGAGGCGGCGGCGCAGTATGGAGAGGCAGCGGCATCGTTCGGAGCACGGATCGCGCTGGAGCCTATCGGTCGAAGCACGCTGATGGGCGGCCCTGGGGAGGCGTTGGAGATCGCCCGGCTCTCCGGACGGGACAACGTGGGCATTATGATGGATACGTTTCATTACTATCGCTCCGAGGTTCCTGTGTCCGATATCGAGGCGATCCCGCTGGAAAAACTGCTGATCGTCCACGTAAACGATTCGGAGGCTCGGCCCATCGAAGCGCTGAACGACGGCCACCGCCTCTATCCGGGAAAGGGATGTCTGCCGCTCAAAGGATATTTTGCCGCATTGAGCAAGATCGGATATGCGGGGCATCTGTCCATCGAGATCTTCCGGGAGGAGTATCGGAAGCAGTCCATCGAAACGATTGTGCAGGAGGCCAAGCACGGGTTAGAAGGTGTGTTAGCCGCGGTATGATTGCATCTTCACTGAAAAGGCGCAAAGAACTAAGACAGGTAGAGGTAGAGGTAGAGAGGGCTTTCTTTACCTTTACCTTTACCTTTACCTGCTTTCCTCTGCGAACTTTGCGCCTTTGCGGTGAAATTGTAGTTTAATAAGGAGACCACACATGGCGTCTGTGATGACGGTATGCGGGACTGTCCGTGCAGACTGGTTGGTCATCATCCTTCCCCACGAGCACCTTTTTATTGATCTCAGGAACCAGTTCACCGAATTCGAGGATCCGGACAAAAGGCACGTCAGCCATCAGAAATTGCGCATGGGCAACCTCGGCGTGGTGCGCCGCAATCCTTACGCGATCAAGGATAACCTGCTCATAGATGATCCGGAAGTGACCGTGGCCGAAGTCAATGAGTTCGCGGCGCTCGGCGGAAAGACCATCGTGGATTGCACGTCCGTCGGCATCCATCGCGATCCGGGGAAGCTTTACGAAGTCGCACGGCGCACGGGATTGCACCTCATTGCCGGTTGCGGGTATTACACGCACGATACACATCCGCCTGAGATGGATCAGTGGTCTGCGGAAAAAATGGCCGATGACATCGTCTCTGACCTCACGGTGGGCATAAACGGAACAGACATCAAGGCCGGCGTGATCGGCGAAATCGGCACGAGCGAACCGGTTCATCCCAATGAGAAGAAAAGCTTGCTGGCTGCGGCTCTGGCGTTCAGACAGGCGCCGGTGGCGATTTACGCCCACATCTATCCGTGGGGCAAAGCGGGTGTGGAAGCGGCGGATCTGTTGATCGCGCAGGGCGTAGATCCGGCCAAAATCGTCATCTGCCACAGTGACGTGGAGCCTGATCTCGCATACATCAGGGCACTGCTCAAGAGAGGGGTGTTTGTGGAATTCGACAACTTCGGCAAGGAATTCACCATTAACCGGGCGGACTGGGGATTTGCCGGTGGCGCGTTCGTTCGGGACGTGGATCGCGTTCGGATGATCAAAGAAATCCTCGATTGGGGATACGAAGAACAACTCCTTGTGACCAACGACATCTGCCTGAAATGCATGCTTCGTCACTACGGCGGGTGGGGATACGATCATATCCTTCGGAATATCGTGCCCATGATGGAGGACGAAGGCATTCTCCGGGAAACAATTGACAGAATTCTGAGCGATAATCCGAAGCGGGTGCTTGGCTCGCAATAAAAGCAATAGACGAGACAGGAGAAATGAACATGAAAATCCTGATAACGACCGATCTGGAAGGGGTGAGCGGTATTGTGGAATGGGATAAGCATGAAACCGGCACCCCGTTGGATCAATGGCAGAGAAAACTGATGACCGGCGAGGTCAATGCCGCCATTGCCGGGACGTACGACGCGGGCGCGACGCGTGTCAAAGTATCCGAAGGGCATGAGGCGGTTGATATCCTTCAACTGGACGAGCGGGCCACCCTGGTGCCGGCACATTGGCCCGCTCTGCCGATACTGGCCGGCTGGGACGAAGGCTTCGATGCGATGATCCAGATTGGCAAGCACTCGATGGCAAATACACCCGATGGCATGCTGGCGCATACGTTTAACCGTGATGTGGAGTATATGGAGATCAACGGCATCCGAATGGGCGAAGTCGGGATTGAGGCGGCAGAGGCCGGTGATTTTGGAATTCCAATGGCGATGATCAGCGGCGATCTCGCGGCCTGTCGGGAGGCTCAGGAACTTCTTGGAAACATCGAAATCGCACCTGTCATAACCGGATATGACTGCCATCACGCGGACTGCCTGCATCCGAACGCAGCCCGTAAGCTTATCTACGACAAAGTGGTCGCGGCTTTGAACCGGATGGAGGATTTCAAACCTTTTGTCATTCCGGGACCGCTCCGGCTGGTGCATCAGACGCGGCCTCCGGCGGACCGGGATGGCATGGAAAAACTCGAATCGAGAGACTACGTGGAAGTCGTGGACGGACATACGGTCGTGTACAACGGAAAAAACGTGGTGGAAGCGATGGCCCGACGATGCGGGATTGACTATACATGGTCCGCAAAATAGACCCCGAAAAATCCCCTTCAAACCGCTTTAAGTAATTTCTATTTTGCTTTGATTATTAGGAATCCAGGAAGCCAGGAGAGAAGCAATTCCTCCCATAGTCCTTTCCTGGGTTCCTGGGTTCCTGGGTTCCTTAGGGGAAAAGCAAACTCACAAGGGCATTTCAAAAATCACTTAATTAATTTTTTCTCTCGTTCCCACGCTCCTGCATGGGAACGCAGACTCGACGCTCAGCGTCACCAAACTCAAACTGAGGATCAAAAAAGGAGATCACCATGAGTATGGATACGTCCGAGACGGAGCTTTTGCAGGTGCGACGGATCTACGGGAATGGCAGGCATAATGCCTTTACGGACTTGCTGTTCTGGAAGGGACACTACTATCTCGGTTTTCGGACAGCGGAGGCACATGGGCTATCGCCCAATGGGGACGTGTTGGTGTTGCGCTCCCAGGATCTCCATACCTGGGAGCCGTGTGCGCGCTTCGACACCGGCGGTGATGATCGCGATCCAAAATTGGTGAACGCGGGGGATCGTCTTGCCGTGATGTTTGGCACCTGGGTTCCGCGCTGGGGCGATGGCACTCGGACTATCCCCGGACTGTCCCACGATATGATCTCGCACGTGGCCCTCTCGCGGGACGGTCTCTGCTGGAGCGTTCCACGTCAGGTGCACGGGGTCAACTACTGGTTATGGAGAACGTTCGCCACGGAGGAGGGCTACTGGTGCGCGGCCTATCACTTCCCAGTCCGACAAGACCGCGACCGCCGCAGCATTCACCTTCTCCATAGTCCCGATCTGCTGAATTGGACCTTGCGGTGTGTGATGAAAGTGGGAGGAGGCTGTGGCGAAACTGCCCTCTATCGTCCCGCGCCGAACACATTGCATTGCATCGTCCGTGCCGAAGGGGGCACCGATCATTCCTGGTTTGGCGTGAGCGTCGAGCCATACACCGAGTGGACGTGGCACGACTTAGGCGTGATGATCCATGCGCCCGTGGTCTTGCCGATTGCCGGCCGTTGGATCGTAGCCGGCCGATCGCGAGCGGAGGACCTGCCGCCGGAGGTCCGTCCCTCTGATTCGGGACACCACACCTCCGTCTGGGAGATACGAGATCGTAGCGTGACCCATCTGTTGACCGTGCCGAGCGCGGGGGATTGCTCCTATCCCGGGCTGGCCATCGGCCCCGACGGAGAGGCGGTGATGAGCTACTATTCGCAACACGAACGCATGCCCTTGCCAGAAGGAATGCCCGTACCGGCGGACATCTTCATGGCGCATTTTCGTGTCCCGTTGGATAGTTGATATACCCACTCACTTTGGAATTTTTCTTTTCTTTCCCGACCCTATGTGAACTGCACCGCAGAGACCGCAAAGACCGCAGAGAACTGCGAGAGTTTTGGTTATGCTTGCTCTGCGCACTCTGCGTGCTCAGCGGTGAAAAAAGAAAAAACTGAAGGTGAAGCGGTATAGTAGGGGGACCATCATCTCGTTCCCACGCTCCTGCGTGGGAACGCAGACGCGACGCTCAGCGTCACCAGACTTCGTGAACAAGCTCCCGCAGGTTGCAAACCTGCGGGAGCTTTAGAGCAATTAACAAAAAAAAGGAGATCACCATGAGTTGGGTAGAAAAGCCGATCCGCACGTTCCACCTCATGAACATGGAGAACACTTTTTTTAAGGGGAAGGTGGACCCCCGGGAAGATGCAAAGCTCGCCAAGGCCTTACACGCCAATGTGGGATGGTTTATGGGAACCACATCGGCCGCCGCTCTGGCCGACAAGACCACCTTCAACTCCGCTCGATTCGATAAGATGGACGGACTCGGCGATGCGGATCTGCTGGGACAATACGTCGCGGAAGCGCACAAAATGGGCGTGAAGGTCATCACCTACCTGAATCTGCACTGGTACACCGACGAGTTCGGCGCAACGCATGCCGACTGGGAGCAGAAGACCTCCGACGGCCGCGCCATCGGCCAGGTCAGGCCCCTTTACGGAAAGGGCACTTCCCTTTGCGTGAACAGCCCCTGGCGGGATTGGTCGTATGATCTCATCCGGGAGGTGGCCCGATACGATATTGACGGCGTCTTCCTCGATGGTCCGGTGGTTTATCCCGACTGCTGCTTCTGCCCCGCGTGCCGCGAAAAATTCCGGGCGCGCTTAGGCGGCGACATTCCCGAAACGGAGGACTGGGACGTTCCCCGCTGGAAGCAGTTCGTCCGGTTCCGGCAACA
>JAUWMS010000068.1 GCA_030613045.1 Candidatus Latescibacterota bacterium
GGATCCCATCGTGGATGAGGTGGCCTTCCAGGTGGCGCATCTCGCCCCGGAGGCGCTGACCGACCTCGCGGATCGCGAATTCACCGGCCTGCTGGCGGAGAACGCGGAGGGTGTCTATCAAAACGATGCCTTCCTGGATTATGTCTCGGTGGTGGACTACGGCAGCGCTTCGGATGCGGACTACTACTCGACTACGAGGTATCGGCTTCAAACGGCGCAGGGAGAAACGGTGGACCTCGAAATTCCGAGAGCAACCTACTACTGGTACGTGGTGCATCCTGTGGCGCTGCGCTATGTTACCAACGACGAGAGCGTCCGGTACGTAAATCCAAATAGTGGCGCGTCCGCTTCGCCTCCGACCGGGGTGTTCTGGAGGAGCTATCTGTTCGAGCATGCCGATCCGGGCTATCCGGTGCTGAAGGATCGGCTTGCGGGCTGCCCTACGGTGTGGAACAGCTCGGTGAACGTGGACTCGACAGGAAACGGCGCCGTCGGGATTGTGTCCCAGTGGGCGCAGGATGTGATGGAATTCAAACGGCCTTCATGGCGACCCATCCAGCCGGTGGCCATATACAATCAGCACTTGGGGACCTGTTCGGAGTGGGCGGGCCTGACCACCGCCGCGGCGCGATGCGCGCTCATTCCCACGATCAACGCCCAGGCGATGGCCAACGATCACCACTGGAACGAGTTCTGGTTGGATCGCTGGATCCACTGGGAGCCGGTCAATACGTATATAGATTACCCGCAGGGGTACGAGAACTGGGGATGGAATTTCTCGGCCATCATCGTTCACAGAGGGGACGGGTACGTGTGGACGACCACCGAACGCTATACCCCGTCTTCCGATCTGACCGTGGAGGTGCTGGACAAAGGCGGGCTTCCGGTGGATGGCGCGCGGGTGTCTCTTTACGCGCCGCACCGGTACGCAAATTATGGAATCTCCCTCTGTGCCTGGCAAGTTACCGACGCTGCGGGCCAATGCGCTTTCGTCGTCGGCGACAGCCTGGACTATTATGTGGCCGTTGAGAGCGCGATCGGTGCGATCTCCCGAACCCGGGTGGTCTCCGAATCCGAGGCAGGGAAGGACACCTTCTGGTCGTGCAGCCTCGAAGGCCAAACGCCTCAGCTTCTCCTTGAGTCGTCCGTAAATGTCCCAAACAGCGATGGAAGCCGCATGGTGCGGATTCGCTTCAACGCGCCATACAGCGTGGTTTACGGCAAGCACATGGAAAATAAGAATACCTTTGCGAAAAAGCTGGCTCCCGGCCGGATTGACTTCTTCGTGTGCGATCCGGAAAATTATGAGCGCTATCTATCGGGGACGTCTTTCGAGGCTTTTGAGATCCAGCGCGATGTGGCTTCAGGCGAGGTGACGTTTGCGCTTCCCGAGGATGAGACTTGGGTTGCAGTGTTGTCCAACGAGGAGAGTTTGGTGATCGGGCAGGAGGTGGAGGTGACGGTGGAGCGGTATGAGAGGAAGACCACCGCAGTGGCTGAGACCGAAAGTTCCCTTGAGGTTCCGAAGGTCTTTTCGCTCTCCCAGAACACGCCGAATCCCTTTAATCCATCCACGACGATCCGATTTGAACTGCCGCACGCGGCCCCGGTGGATCTGTCCGTCTTCAATATCTCAGGGCAGAAGATCCGGAGCTTAGTCCGGGGAGAGAAGGCCGCGGGCAGCTATTCCGTGATCTGGGATGGCGGGGACGAAAAAGGGAGTCGGGTCGCAAGTGGGGTCTATTTCTACCGGTTGAGGGCGGAAACGCTTGTCCAAACGAGAAAGATGGTAATGTTGGAATGAGGACTGAGGCAAGCCCTTTGCTCGGCGAAAGAATTCGCCTCCTGCGAGTTTGCGCGGGAGGGCAATTTCTCGCCCGATTCCTGAAGCTCCGACTTTGCGGCAAAACTTTTTTGGAGGAGCAACGCCGCTCCTTTCCAAATACGGATGGGAAACTCAATGACAAAGAAACTAAGCTCCAAAGAAAGGGTACTCATAGCCTTCGCACGCCGGGAACCGGATCGCGTCCCGATAGACTATTCCGCGAATCCGGGAATTGACCGGCGGCTGAAAGAGCATTTTGGTCTGAGGGAGAACGACGACGAAGGATTGCGTTTGGCCCTCGGGGTTGATTTTCGGAGTGTCAATGCGCCCTATATCGGGCCGAAGCTGCATAAGGATGTTTCGGATCGCACGGTGGACATGTGGGGCATCCATCGCCGCTGGATCGAACATGAGAGCGGCGGGTATTGGGATTATTGTGATTTCCCGCTCAGAGACGCAACGCTTGAAGCGGTCGAGGCGTGGCCCATGCCGTCGCCGGATCATTTCGACTACTCCCGTACCGCCGAACAGTGCAAACGGATGAAGGAGCACTGCGTTGTTGTCGGTGGAGCGGGTATAGGTGACATCATCAACAGTACGGGCATGATTCGTACGATGGAGCAGGTTTTGGTAGATCTGATGACGGACGATCCGGCCTGTCTGTGTTACGTAGATCGCAAAATCAATATCCAGCTTGAAGTGCTCAATCGAACCCTTGAGGCGGCCCAAGGCCATATTGATCTTCTTAAGATCGGCGAGGACCTCGGCACCCAGATTGGGCCGCTTATCAGCCTCGATCTCTTCCGAAAGCATATTCGCCCAAGACACCAGAAATTCGTGGACCTCGCGAAGCACTATGATATTCCCGTTATGATTCATTCCTGCGGGTCGAGCAGTTGGGCGTTTGACGATTTTGCGGACATGGGAATCCGCGTGGTGGATACGCTTCAGCCGGAGGCCAAAGATATGGCGACTGAGGTGCTCAAGAAGCGTTTTGGCGACCGGCTTTCTTTTCACGGATGTATTTCTACGGCGGGTCCTGTCGCAACCGGTACCGTACAGGATACGGTGAGCAACGTTCGTGAGACCCTGGAGGTTATGATGCCGGGAGGAGGATACGCGTTCTCGCCGACCCATCAGCTTCAGGATAACTCACCGACGGAAAACGTGGTCGCGATGTATGAGGCTGCACATAAATATGGCCGATATGGAGCCTGACCGAAGGCATGCCGCCGAAAATATCCAGGCTGGCGCTTTGTCAATCGCGATTTGACGGGGAAAGTTGTAGGGGCAGACCTCGTGTCTGCCCATCTCGGACCTTGACAACGGCTTTTTAAATTTTATACAGTGAGGGGATAAGTCTGCTATGGATCATCAAGGCCACCTATCGAGACGCGGGTTTATCCAAAAGGCCGCTCTGACAGCAGCCGCCTCGACCATAACGCCGCTATGGACCTCTGAGTCCGAGGCGTATCGTTCCTTCCCTCAGGAAAAATCCATGGGGGATGAGTTCCTGGTCGAGGCGCGCTATTACGACAAACTCCCCCATCGGAAGATCAAATGTCATCTCTGTCCCCGGGAGTGCGAAATAGACGATCTGGAGCGCGGCTATTGCGGCGTGCGGGAAAATCGGGGAGGAACGTATTATACGCTGGTGCACTCCCGGCCATGTTCCTGGCACGTGGATCCCATCGAGAAAAAACCGCTTTTCCACTTTCTGCCCGGAACAGACGCCTTCTCCATTGCGACGGTGGGCTGTAACATAGAATGCAAGTTCTGCCAGAATTGGCAGATCTCCCAGATGCGCCCCGAACAGAGCTTAGACTATGTGATGCCTCCCGAAGTGGTCGCCAAAGCCGCCAGGGAAAGCGGCTCCCGCACCATCGCCTATACGTACACCGAGCCGGGGATCTTCTACGAATATATGTACGACTGCGCCGTAGCCGGTCGGGAACGCGGCGTCAAAAGCGTGATGATCTCCAACGGATATATCTTGCCGGAGCCGATGAAGGCCCTGTGCAAGCACCTCGACGCGGTCAAAATTGATCTTAAAGCCTTCACCGAGAAATTCTACAAAATGCAGATGGGCAGGCTCAAGCCGGTGTTGGATACGCTCGAACTGCTCCGGGATGTCGGAATCTGGTACGAGATCGTGTACCTCGTGATTCCCACGCTCAACGACGATCCGGACGAGTTGAAGGCCATGTGCCGCTGGATCTGCGACGAGTTAGGCCCGGACGTGCCGGTTCACTTTTCACGCTTCTATCCTCAATACAAATTGCGCAATCTTCCTCCCACGCCTATAAAGACCGTGGAGAGGGCCCGGGAGATCGCGCTGGACAGCGGGCTTCATTATGCGTACGTCGGGAATGTGCCGCCCGGTCACGGGGGCGAGCACACCTATTGTCCGAACTGTGGAAAGCTGGTGATCCGGCGATCTATCTACGTGGTGTCGGAGGTCCATATCCGGGACGGCAAATGCCGCTTCTGCGGGGGTTCGATTGCGGGCGTGTGGGAGTGAATGTGTCCATAAAGTTGTAAGCAACCAACTTGAACAAGAGGAAGGAAATGAGCAAATTTCTGTGGATAATAATTGCTTTTTTAGTCATCTCCTGCGAAAGTTCTCTAAGGCCAGATTCTGAGACGTCTGAAACAAATGAGACATGGAGTGAAGTATCGTCTGGTATTCGATTTCGCATTTGGACTGATAAACTATCTTATCAAGAAGGAGAAGATATCTGGTTGTATGTTGTATTTGAAAATGTAGGTTCCGAAGCCCGGATAATTTTGGTTAATGCCCAGCAACCACAGCTTCCAGATGAAGCACCTTTGTACGATTTGGAAAAAGTGATAGTAACGCATGACAGCGGCAGTGATTCTTTATCAATCATAGAAGTCGTTTCAGTACATTCTAATATGCTTTATGTGATTCCAGATTTATTGAAAATTTTGCCGGGTCAGATTTATCGAGAGAAGACCCGATTGAATTCAAGATTCTGGACAGATAAAAAAGTCTTTGAGCACGCTCCATTTGAATATGTTCAGTTTATCCCAGAACCAGGGGAATACAAGCTACAGGCAATCTATGCCTGGGACGAACTACCGCATCCCTCACCCGAAAGAAAAAAACGGTTGGAGCAATTGAGGGCGCCTCTTTGGCAAGGCTATCTGAAATCCAACCAAATTAACATTATCATAACTTCAAAGGACCAAGAAAAGAAGCGAGCCGACTGCGTATGACACAGAGTTTGTGGCTTTCTACGAGCCAAGATTCAACAGGGACAGTACGTGATAACCCAGCATGCGTATCTGGAGATGGAAGATGATCGGTTGGAATGGGAGGATGTGAAACAGGCGTTATTGAACGGCAAGGTGCGGCGGAAAGAAGTGGATCTAAGAGGAACGAAGGATATAGTGGTAGGGCAAAGCTGCGGGAAAGAGATCGGAGTGGTGGGACACTTCGCCGAAAACAATCGTTTTTGATTATTACGATCTATAAGATCCGAGGAGGTTGAGCGGATGGCCGAAATGTACGGGTTCAAATGTGAGTATTGTGATGGCATAGTGGAAAAAAAGATCACCACCGAGGAATTTCGGCACAAAGAAACGTTGGTCATTTTGAAAAACGTACCTGTCGGGATCTGCAATAAATGTAAGAACCGGTCTTACAGCGCCGAGGTGCTGGAAAAACTGGGGAAAGCTCTCCTGAATAGAGCAACATAGAGCACGATGGAAGCGCTTATCTATCACTCTGCTTTGGCGGGATGAATGGATGGCTTGAAAAAAGTCTTGACATCGTTCCGATAATTTCATATTATTCAACCTATGAATGATAATCATTCACACCTTGAATTAAAATACCGACCGCGCGGGATCGCTCCGCTGTTGCGGGACGCGGTCGAAGACCATCCCATTGTCGTGCTGACGGGCGCACGCCAGGTAGGAAAAAGCACCCTGCTTCAGCACGAGCTCCCCTTTTCCGGGTGGCGATATCTCAGTCTGGACGATTTCGATACCCTCTCTCAAGCCCGAAGCGATCCAGCGTCGCTGTGGGCAGGGGCCGATTGCGTGGTCATAGACGAAGTTCAAAAATCAACGCGCGTGCTGGACGCCGTGAAAGTTGCTGTGGATTCTGAGTATGGAAAACATCGCTTTATCCTTTCCGGTTCGGCAAATCTCCTTTTGATGAAGAAAGTAAGCGAAAGCCTGGCCGGGCGAGCGGTCTATTTCACCCTCTCTCCAACGACCATAGGCGAGATCAACACGCGCACTCCGACGAATCTCTTGGGGGCGCTCTTTGAGGGTAAATTCCCGAAGGCGGGAAAGCGCGGGGCCGCACCCATGGTTCCCTTTCCTCTGATGTGGAAGGGATTCATGCCCTCTCTGATGCGGTTGAAAACTTCGGCGGCCATTCTGCGGTGGTGGGAAGGCTACGTGATGACGTATCTGGAGCGGGATCTTCGTCAGCTTTCCCAAATTGACGCTTTGCCCGATTTTAGACGCCTCATGGGTGCTCTGGCGCTGCGATGTGGTCAGATATTGAATCAGACTGAAGTCGCCCGGGATACCGCCATAAGTCAACCCACCGTTCATAGATATATCAATCTCCTGGAAACGACCTGCCTCGTGGAACGCCTGCCGGCTTTTGCCCTCAACCGCACCAAACGTCTCGTCAAGTCGCCTAAGGTGATATGGAGCGATCCGGGGTTGGTTTCTTTTCTTGCGGGACACTATGATCCGGGGTCCCTCCGGTCTTCCAGGGAAGCGGGTGGAATCTTTGAAGCAATGGTCTATCTCCACTTGAACGCCCTTTCCCAGCTTTTGGTGCCTAAGCCGCGCCTATTCTACTGGCGGACGACCACCGGCAAAGAAGTGGACTTTGTCCTGGAGTGGGGGCGTAAGCTTCTCGCCGTGGAGGTCAAACTGTCGAGCAAACCGAAGTTCTCCGATGTCGAGAATTTGAGATTATTTATGGAAGAATATCCTGAAACCTCCGCTTCCATACTCGTCTATGCCGGAGATGAAGTGAAGAGGATGCACGAGAAAATTGTAGCCGTTCCGTGGTTTCTTTTGGGAGGGCTATAGAAAATGCCGGACAGTGCCTGACAAATTGGTCCGGATCGGAAAACGGCAGCCACTGACTGACGAATCATTGTCGTAAAGTTAGCGTGACGATAAATCGTCCCGCTACGAATGCAAGGGCTCAGCAAACTGGGCTAATAGCCCGCTTGAGCGGGGTTCTCAGAGGAAGCGTGGGAATTTATTCCCACGTTGAAGGATGAAAAGACATCTCACCATATAATGTACAATCGCAGAAAGGATGGCTTCCCGTGTTCGAGCGATTAAAAACCATAGAAAAACGTTACGAGGAACTGTTGGAACTGCTGGCCGATCCCCTGGTTATCGCCGATGCCAAGCGCTATTCGGAGATCGTCAAAGAGCATC
Source organism: Candidatus Latescibacterota bacterium (assembly GCA_030613045.1). Taxonomy (GTDB): domain Bacteria; phylum Latescibacterota; class 4484-107; order 4484-107; family 4484-107; genus 4484-107. The sequence goes on from JAUWMS010000068.1 coordinate 7,271, forward strand.
GGGAATCGGAGGAGACGGTCCGGCTTTACAGAGCGGTTCGGTCCGTGGAAGCGGAGTTGAGCGACGTCGAGGAGATTCTGGCGAATCCGGCGGAGGATGCGGAGTTGGTGGAAATGGCGCAGGCCGAGAAGGAGGAGTTGGCGCAGCGTCGGGAAAAAGTTGTCCGGGACTTGAAGCTTCAGCTTGCGCCGAGGGATCCGCGGGATTCCCGGAATACGGTCATGGAGATCCGGGCCGGCACCGGGGGCGACGAAGCCGCGCTTTTTGCGGGCGATCTGTACCGGATGTACACGAAGTACGCGGAAGATCAGGGATGGCGCATCGAGCCCTTAAGTTCCAATCCCGCCGGGATCGGGGGATTCAAAGAGATGATCTTCTCCGTGTCCGGGCGGGACGTGTTCGGCAAACTGAAATACGAGAGCGGGGTGCACCGGGTGCAGCGGGTTCCGGTCACGGAGTCCAGCGGGCGGATTCATACCTCGGCCGCGTCGGTGGCGGTGCTACCGGAGGCCGACGACGTGGAGGTGAAAATCGCGTCGGAGGATCTGAAGATAGACGTGTTTCGCTCCTCAGGTCCCGGAGGACAGAGCGTGAACACCACGGACTCCGCAGTGCGGATCACCCACATCCCCACCGGGCTGGTGGTGAGTTGTCAGGATGAGAAGTCGCAGCACAAGAACAAGGCCAAGGCCCTGAAGGTGCTGCGGGCGCGGCTTTTGGACATCGCCCAGGCGGAACAGCAAAAGGCCATCTCCGAGGTTCGAAAGGCGCAGGTGGGATCCGGAGATCGCAGCGCGAAGATTCGTACGTATAATTTCCCCCAGAACCGGGTGACCGATCATCGCATCAAGCTGACCCTTCACAAATTGGACGGAATTCTGGACGGCAATCTGGACGAACTCATCGAAGCGTTGCGTTCGGCGGATCAGGCGGAGCGGATGGCCGGGAGTTAAGCAATTTCCGCGATAAGTAATCTCCCTCCTCGGATGAAGAAAGTGAGAAAGTGGGAAAGTGGGATTGCACCGCCGAATTTCACACTTTCACACTTTCACCTTGTCACACTTTCACGGGGTTGGTGAGTGGGGGCACGCATCACGTTTTATGTTTCACGTTTCACGGAACTTACATTTTATAAGGAGGACTTCCATCCATGTTAGACATTCGATTTATCCGGGAGCACCCCGATCTGGTGCGAGCTGGAGCGAAAAAGAAAAAGATGGCGTTTGACCTGGACGCGTTGTTGCGTTTGGACGAGCAGCGGCGGACGTTGACCCCAAAAGGCGATGCGCTCCGGGCGCAAAGCAATCGCGCCTCCAAGCAGATCGCGCAGCTTAAGGGAGAGGAAAAACAGGAAGCGATTAAGGAGATGCGGGAGGTATCCGCGGCGATCAAGACGTTGGAAGGAAAGCAGCGGGAGGTGGAGAAGCGCTACGATTATCTGATGCTTCTGGTGCCCAATCCTCCGGCTGAGGACGTGCCCGACGGGGAGACCGACGAGGAGAATGTGGAGATCCGGCGCTGGGGAGAGCTTCCCTGCTTCGATTTCGAGCCGAAGGAT
>JAUWMS010000026.1 GCA_030613045.1 Candidatus Latescibacterota bacterium
CGATCTCCCGGATGCTCTCCGATGAGCAGGTTCCGCATCTGATGCTCGTGGACGAGGATCTGGAGACGGGCGAGAAGCTGTCCCGGTTCGACGCCCTGCTGATTCCCGCAGCACCGATGATGAGCGACCGGCAGATCGAGACGGTGGAGCGGTTCGTGGAGCAGGGCGGCGGATTGATCCTTCTCGGCCAGACGGCTTGGTACGACGAAATCGGCCGGCTGCGGCGGGAGGGGCTCGGATTCCACGGGCTTCTGCGAAATATGGAGCCATGGGGGCACATTGACAGAGGGATTGATCCTGCGGTCGGCGTGAATACCACCCGAAAAGGCGCGCACGGCAAGGGGCGCGTGGTGTATATTCCGCGCGATGCGTACGTGCGTTTTCCTTCCACCGGACGCGAGGCGGTGGTGCTGTTCAAGGATATGGCCGCCATTACCGCGGATCAGATGAGCGGGATCAATGTGGTGTTCAAGGAGGTCGTCAAATGGGCCGCGGGGGGACGGTTCTCCGGCGCGTGTTCGGCGGATTCCAGCGTGGAATACAGCTTGATGTACCAACCTCAGCACAACCGGGTGCTTGTCCATCTGATCAATTACAAGGTGGATGGGGACGGCACGGTGATTGAGGAGGAGAATATCAGAGTCAAAGCCGCTATGCCGGATGGAAAGAAACCCGTCTCCGTCCAGCTTATTTCGCCCGATTTCGAGGAACGACTGACGTTGGATTTCACGGAGACGCAGGAGAATAATCTGTGCTTTGTGGAGTTCGTGGCGCCCCGGCTGGTGATCTATGATGTGGCGAGGATTGAACTTGCGTGACGATGAGTTATCCACTAAGGACACGAAGGTACACGAAAATGTGCATAATTAGATTCTTACTCCTCCTTCGTGTTCTTCCTGGATAAGATGCTGTTATCCCCCACAGAGAGGAGTGTAGCGGATGCCTCGGATCATGAGAAAAAAGATAGGTGTTGCACTCGACATGCAGGGCTGTCCGAATCGGTGCCGCCACTGTTGGCTGGGTTCCGGATCGAATCGCAAACTCTCAGATGACGATCTTCGATGGGTGGCTGCGCAATTTCGGCATTACTTAGAGACCGCCGACACGACGGTCGAATCCCTCTCTGTATCGTCATGGTTTCGGGAACCCGATTTCTCGGATGAATATCGGCATCTCTACGAATTGGAAGAAGATCTCAGCGACGAAAAACCTGAGCGTTTCGAGGTACTTAGCGTCTGGCGTCTGGCCCGCGACAAAGAATATGCTTCCTGGGTGAAGTCAGTAGACCCTGACACCTGTCAAATATCTTTTTTCGGAATGGAAGAAACGAATGACTGGTTCCACCGACGGAAAGGAGCATTCAGAGATGCCTTGACAGCAACGGAACGGCTCCTTGATGTTGGTATGAAGCCGCGTTGGCAGATCTTCCTTACGAAGAAGCTCCTCCCAGAAATAGATGAATTGTTGCTTTTGATTGATCGTCTCAGGCTGCGCGAACGCGTACAGGAGCTCGGTAGTGAGTTCCAACTATTCATGCATACTCCAGGTCCTGATTATGAAGCGAGGAAGATTGAGCATCTACGCCCTACGCTTGACGAGGTTGCATCGCTCCCCGAAGCGATCCTGGAGCCGTCCAGAAAGCACTTCGGCAAGAAGATCCTGTGGCAACCGGAAAGCGAATTGTATAGGTCCATTTTGAAAAACGAGGAAGTCCCTGCCAAAGGTGAAAAGGTGCTTCCCGAAGTATTATGGTTCTTTGTCACGAATAACTGGGACGTTTTTTCTAATGTAGGAACCTTGGAGGGATGGTGGAGACTCGGCAATCTCAAGGCCGATTCTGTAGAGATAATCATGCGACGATTTGAGCAAGATGGGATTCTTGGCCTTGAGGTTCTTTTGCACCAACCTCCGAACAAATTGGCAAAGGAATATGGAGATCCTCACGGCATGAAGATTTATTCCACCCAAGGCGATCTTCTCTCCTTGTATCATGCAGAGCACTGCGAAAGAACGTGGCGTGGGAGATAACAAGCGCATGCGCACAGACGTGCTATTCGCACGCCGGTGATGCGCATCGTTATGATTATTGCAAAAGAAATGAATGCCAATCTCACAGACCTCCGAGGTCTTGAAGACCTCGGAGGTCTCAGGCTCACAGGAGGATAAAATGGCGTCTGGTCAAAAGCTCAAAACAGGCGTAATCGGCCTGGGCCCGAGAGGATTTTTCCTCTGCACGTTGATAGATGAGCATCCCCGGATGGAATGGGTGGCCGTATGCGATCTAAATGCCGGCCGGTTCGATCCACTGAAGAAACACGTTGGAGACCGAATCGCGTATTTCACTTCGCTGCAAGAGATGTTGAGCCTTCCGGGGCTGGATGCTGTCGTGGTCACCACCAACGATCCGGATCACAAGGTTCCGACGGTGGAGATTCTGCGAGCGGGCAAGCATTGTCTCGTGGAAAAACCGATGGCGCAGACCATCGAGGATTGCGACGAAATGCTTCTGGCGCAGAGGGAATCCGGCAAGGTCTTGATGGTGGATTTTGAGTTGCGCTATTGCGTGCTATTCGAGCGGATGCGGGAGCTTATCGAGCGGGGGGACATCGGGGACATCAAATTAGGCTGGGCCGTGGACAATGTCGCGGTGGGAGGGAATTCTTTCTTCCACGGGAAGCGGAAACACAAAAATTTCATCAAGAGTCTCGTTCTTCAGAAGGGCAGTCATACCCTTGATCTTTTGAATGGGTTTATGGGCGGGAATCCCAGACAGGTCTTTGCATTGGGCGGGCTGGACGTGTTCGGAAGGCTGCATGCTCCGGATAAGAGATGCCGGGATTGCGGGAAAAGGGAGACGTGTGCTTACGCGATCCGGGAGAAGACGAGGGTCTATCCTGAGTTTTACGACGCGGAAGTGCCCATAGACGACCATTGTGTGTACGGGCAGGACGTGGACGTGGACGACAACACGTTGATCGCCATTCAGTATGACAATGGGAAACGCGGATTCTATACGGAGTGTCATTTTACCCCGGAGTATTCCCGGGAATTCACGTTGATCGGGGATAAAGGCAAAATGCAGGGACATTTTGAGGATGGGCGTTTTTCGATCCGCGTTTCCTACCGGCATTCGGATCACGTGGACGAGTATCATCCGACGGTCTCCGGCGGAGGCCATGGCGGCGGAGAAACCGGACTCATGGATGATTTCGCGCGGTGCTGCCGGGAGAACGAAACGCCCCTTGCCGACGGCGTCGCCGGAAGGAATGCGACTGCGGTGGCGATGGCTGCCCAAGAGAGTATCGAGTCGGGGAAGGCGGTGGAGATTCCTACACCATAGCAAGTCAAAAGCCTGCACTTAGCACTCTTCGGGCGGGCTGCCGTAAGTCTCCGATAATAAAAAAGAAGATCAAATTTGAAGGCAAGAGAATCGTTCACAATTAGTCATTCACAATTTACAATTCACAATTTGGAGTTAATAATCAATTGTGAATTGTAAATTGTGAATTATTAATTATTAATGTCGCCCCACAGCTGCATACACAGTCGGGATGACGATGCGGGTCTGGTTAGACAAAAAATTGAAATTCCTATACGATGCACTTAGCGCTCTTCGAGCGGGCTCCTGTCCCAAATATAACGGAGTTCAATTTCGTCACATTCATAAGCCTCTCCGAAAATCCTATCCTCACAAGGAATTCACCCTTCAGGGTGTTATCAAAACGTACCAGAAAGCCCGGATTCCTGAGTTGAAGGCGTCCGTCGCTCAAGCAACTTTCAATGGGGGCGCTTCCTCTCGCTCCCACGCTCCTACGTCATCAAATTGATGAAACCCTGAAGGGTGAATTCCGAGATCCTGACAAGGACGGCATGCAATTGGGTTCGGGATTACAAAATCCCGAACCAATCCCCAAGAGGATTTTGGGCAAATTTGTGAATTATGCAGGTTAAATTTTGTGCATTTCCGGAAAATTTACTCTTTCTCCATTTTCGCCTGTTCAAACCGCTGCATCGCTTCCCAGTATTTCTGAGGATTTTCCGTCTCGCACGAAAGCGCCTGCTGGATGGTGGAGATCGCCTGATCGAACTCGCCGTTCCGATAATGCAACTCCGCCAGCGTAGCGAGATACCCCGCCGTATCCGGCTTCAGTTCCAGCGATTTCCGGGCCAGCGCGATCCCCTCTTCGAGATTCTTGTCTTGCGCCACATAAATCGCGGCCAGATTGTTGTACGCTCCGGGAAATTTCGGCTCCAGCGCGATCACGCGCCGGTAGGCTTCAATCGCCGCGTCGAAGCGCCCCGATGCACGCGCGGACAGGCCCAGAGCAAAGTAGTTTCGAGCACGTTTCGGTTCCGCGCGCACCGCAACCTTCGCCCGATCCATGGCCGCTTCGTACCGTTTCTGGTCATAATACAGCCTGCTCAGACGAACCTGCGCTGCCACGTACTTCGGATTGATCTCCGTAGCCTTCTCGTACGCAGCTACGGCGTCAGCAACCCGTCCCGCTTTCGCCAGCAGGACACCGAGGTGATAATAGGCCCGTTCATTCAGAGAATCCGCCTGAACCGCATTCCGAAGCGCGTGGATCGCCGCCTCCAGGTTTCCTTCTCCCTGATAGAGTTGACCGAGCCTGAAATGCGCCTTGGCGAAATCGGGCTTCACACGGAGTGCCCGGATATAGGCTTGCTTCGCTTCGTCCTTCCTTCCCCGCTTCTCATGCGTCAGCCCCATATTAAAATAACCGAGGTAAGACTTGGGATCCGCCCGCACCAAGCCGGTGTACGACGCGAGCGCCCGGTCGTAGGAGCCCTCCCTGTAATAGAGCCTTCCCAGCCGAAGCAACCCCTGGGCGTGCCTGGAATTCCGCCTCAAGAGCGCCTCCCATTGACGCATCGCCTCCCGGAACCGCCCCTTTTGCTCCAATAGATCCGCCAGGGCCGCGCGCGCCTCCACCCCCTTCGGATCCAGTTGAACGACCTTTCGATATTGGCGAATCGCCCGTTCCGTCTCCCCGCTTTCCAGATAGGCATCCCCCAATAGAAAATGGGCATCCACCTGATCGGGTTCTTCTTTCAGCGCCAGTTCATAGTGAAAAATGGCTTTCTTCAAGGTCCCGGATTTATGGTAGGACAGCGCCAAATCGAGGTGCGCCAATCCGAAATCCATGTCCTCGTGCGCGTCCAGGAGGACGGCACACTTCTCGAACTCCCCCACGCGAATATACGCTACAGCCAATCCCAAAAGAGCCTGCTCGAACTCAGGATCAATCTCAAGCACCCGCTCATAGTGGCCGATCGCATCCCGGAATCGGCCCGTTTTCGTATAGATCAGTCCCAGATTGAACCGGGCTTCCACCGACTCGGGCCGGATCGCCAGGGCCTTTTCGCATGCCCGGATGGCCTGCTCCACCGCGCCTTGGTCGTAAAATGCCGCCGATAGATTGATGAAAACGGACTCCGGGATCAAATCGCCGGCCCGCTCGAACGCCTCGGCGGCCCGATCCAACGCGCCCTTCTCCTGACAGACCACGCCGAGATTGGCATACGCCTGCCTGTAATCCGGTTTGAAATGCACTGCGCGCTCGTAATACCCGATGGCCTCGTCCAAAAGATTTTCCTGCCGACAGATCAGCCCCAAATTGAAATAGCTCCTTGCGTTCGTCGAATCCATCGCAATGGCGATGTGCAGCGATTCCAAAGCTTCCGGCCGCTTCCCAAGACGCCAATAGCACAATCCGAGATTGATCTGCGCCGGCACCAATCCGGGAACCAGCGCAAGGGCCTTCTTGTTCTCCGAAGCGGCCCGGTCGTACTGACCCTCGCGATAGTATGCTATTCCCAAATTATAATGTGCCCGCGCATCCTCGGGGAATTCCTCCAGAAACGCCTCATACTCCTCGATGGCCGCCCCGAACTCGTCCTTTCGGGTATGCTCGTACGCCCTGCCGAAATCCCGTTTCGGGGGTTTGCCCACACAGCCGCAGATCAAAAATCCGACTGCGACCAGAACGATAAAGACGCTCCCATATCTATGCAGACGCATAATCATCTCGAGCTCCTTTCCGCTAACCAGCCTCTTCCATTTTGGATGCGTACCCAAATGCGGAAAAACATCGTGTGAGAAGTAACCGTGTTTTTACACGCCTCCGAAAAAAGGAACGAGACGCGCTCCGCACAATATAATCGTTTCGAGTCCTTTTGTAAAGAAAAAAGGCGAAGAGATTTCCCCTTCGCCTTGAATCACACGCCGTCGGAACGCGTCAGCTCCCGGCTTTCCGGAACGGAACGATCCGTTATTCTTTGACTACCCATAGTTTTACTTTGGCTTCCACATCCGGCAGAAGTCGGATGGGCACATTATAAATCCCCAATGCCCGGATCGAGTCGTCCAGCAAAACCTTTCGACGATCTATATCGTATCCCTTCTCCCGGAGCAGGTTGGCGATGGTCTGGGAGGTCACCGAACCGAACATCCGATCATCATCGCCCACCGAGACCGTGGCCGTAAGAGAAATACGCTCCAATTGCTCAGCCAATCCCTGTGCGTCCCGTTTGGACTTATTATTTCGCACCGCTTTCTGTTTCTTTTCTTCCTCATACGCCGCCATATTTCGGGAAGTAGCCGTCCATGCCAGCCCCTTGGGAATCAGATAATTTCGTGCATACCCAGCGGCCACCTGCACAATCTCCTCGGCCTCCCCCAAAGACGCAATATCTTTTCTAAGGATAACCTTCATCTCAGGATCCCCTCTATATCGAGTAATCAACAGAGCCACTTGCAAAACACTCTTCAGATGAGATTGCTTCGCCATTTCGCATCTCAAATGACCAGAATAAAACCGTTTTGCCGCTTTATGCCGGGTGGCGTCCTCGCTTTTTTAGACTTATGCAAGTGACTGAACAGACGTTTCACCGCAATAACTCATGGTGCGGTAAAGGGCAAAACCCCTCTGCTCGCCCTTTACCGCACCCTCGGTTTTCTACCGAACCGCCTCCGATGCATACGGAAGAATCGCCAAATGACGTGCTCGTTTTATCGCGCGTGTAATGGCACGCTGATGGCTGGCACACGCTCCGGACACCCGCCTCGGGATGATCTTCCCGCGCTCATTCGTATAGCGCTTCAGGGTACGCTCGTCCTTGTAGTCAATGCGCATCTCTTTGTGCTCACAGAAACGGCAGACTTTCGTCATTTTTCGATCCAGCTTCCCCTTGGCATCAAGGTCCTTCTTAGCCTTCCTCGCTTTCCTTGCCTTCTTGGACAGCACGATTGATCTCCTCCTTTGCTGGTGTCTGCTCCTCTTCCTTGATTTCCTCCTCGGATCGCATCGTCAGATACCGAAGCACCGCCTCATCCAAACGGAACATCCGCTCCAATTCGGGAACCATCGCCCCCGATGCCTCATACTGGACCAAAACGTAATGGCCTTGCTGCTTCCCCTTGATCTCATAAGCCAGACGGCGGTTCCCCCACCGGTCTGTCTTGATCATTCGTTCGGCATGCTGGGACAGAAAATCCAACACCCCTTGAATGCGCTTGTCGCGAGCCGAATCCTCCAGCTGCGCGTCCAGCACAAACACGGTTTCGTAAATGGGCATACACCTGCCTCCCTCCGGGAAAAGCCCCGATCCCAAGGATCGGAGCAGGGATTGTGATTGGGGGCACGGATAAACAGGGATGTACAAGAATTTTTGTTTCTTTATCCGTGTTGATCCGTATTTATCCGTGTCCCATTGCTTTTAGACTTTGCACCTATGCCGTTCCGTGAAATTCCGTGGTGACCGGGATTAACGCACAATCAGCGCAAACAGCGGAGCCAGCACCAGCGACACCACCGACATCAGCTTGATCAGAATGTTCATCGAGGGACCGGACGTATCCTTGAACGGATCGCCCACCGTATCTCCGACCACCGCGGCCTTGTGCGTATCCGAACCTTTGCCGCCCAAGTTCCCGGCTTCGATGTATTTCTTGGCATTATCCCACGCGCCGCCGCCGTTCGACATCATCAGCGCCATCAGCACGCCGCTCAAGGTGGCGCCGGCCAGCATCCCACCGAGCGCCTCCGGTCCGAGCAGAAAGCCCACCAAAATCGGCGAGATCACCGCGAGAAGCCCCGGAAGCACCATCTCTCTGAGCGCGGCCTTCGTGCTGATGTCCACGCACCGCCGGGTGTCCGGCTTGGCCTTCCCCTCCATCAGTCCCTTGATCTCGCGGAACTGACGCCGCACTTCTTCCACCATCTTGAACGCCGCTTTCCCCACCGAACTCATCGTCATCGAGGCCACCAGGAATGGGATGATCCCACCGATGAACATGCCGATGACCACGATAGGCTGGGTCACGCTGATCAAAATGTTCGGAAGTCCGGCCCCACTGCGAATCGTGTTGATGGTCTGGGTATAGGCGGAGAACAACGCCAACGCGGTCAACGCCGCGGATCCGATGGCAAAGCCCTTGCCGATCGCCGCCGTGGTATTCCCCAAGGCATCCAGCCCGTCGGTGATCTTGCGCGTCTCCGGTCCTAAACCAGCCATCTCTGAAATGCCCCCGGCATTATCCGCCACCGGCCCGTATGCATCCACCGACATTGTCACGCCCACCGTAGCCAACATCCCCACCGCCGCGATCCCGATCCCGTACAGACCGGCAAAGTGGTGCGCCAGAAAAATCGCCGCGCAGATCCCCAATACCGGAAGCGCGGTGCTCTCCATCCCCGTAGCGAGTCCCGCGATCAGATTCGTAGCCGGGCCCGTCTTGGACGCTTCCGCGATCCTTCGGACCGGAGCCCCGGAGGTGTAATACTCGCTCAACAACCCGATCACAATGCCCGCCATGCATCCGGACAGGATCGCCACAAAGACATCGCTGGAAAGTCCCAATTTTCCCACCACGATATAACTTCCCGCCAACATCAAAACCGCTCCGATATACGTCGCATAACGCAATGCCGCTTGCGGACTCAGCTTCTCTAAAATTTTGATCGAAGCAATGCCGATCAGGGAGGCGACCAGTCCGACCATCACCACGAGAATCGGAAGGGACATCGCCGCCATCCGGGCCTGCCCCACGTCCGCGATGGCACCGCCCGACAATTTATTCAACAATCCCACGGAGGCCGTAGCCGCGATGGCGATCGTCGCCACGATAGAACCCACGTACGACTCAAAAATATCCGCTCCCATCCCGGCAATGTCGCCCACGTTGTCGCCCACGAGGTCCGCAATCGTCGCCGGATTCCGGGGATCGTCCTCCGGAATCCCGGCCTCCACCTTGCCCACGAGGTCCGCGCCTACGTCCGCCGACTTCGTATAGATCCCGCCGCCCACACGCGCAAACAGCGCAATGGAACTCGCGCCCATCGCAAATCCACTGATGATAGAAGCTTTCGAGGGATCTCCAAAAAAATGGAAGAAAATCCCTACCCCGAGCAATCCCAAACTGGCCACGGATAATCCCATTACCGCTCCGCCGGAGAACGCCACGCTCAGCGCTTTGGCCTCCCCGTGCTGATTCGCGGCCTGCGTAGTCCGCACGTTGGCTCGGGTGGCCGCCTTCATTCCGATAAAACCCGCGACGATGGAGCACAACGCGCCCGATAGAAACGCCACGGCCGTCATCGGATTGAGCGCGGTGTACAGCACCACGAACACCACGACGATGAAAATCGCCAGGATTGTGTATTCACGCTTCAGAAAAGCCATCGCCCCATCGTGGATGGCTTCCGATAACTCCCGCATCACGTCCGTGCCCACCGGCTGCTTCTTCAGATACAGGTAGATCAACCCAGCGCAAGCCAATCCAAAAAGGCTCAGGTAGGGTGCCCATTCCGTCCAGCCCAACCATCCGTTCATCGTTCCTCTCCTTGTTAAAAGAAAATCATGTTCATAGCGCGGGCTTCGGCCCGTCCGAAAGGCACGGAAAGTGCCCACTACAAACTATCCCGCGTTACAAAAATTCATCGCCGCATCCGGCCCTTCGGACACGAAACAACGGATGCCTTCGACCGCCCGATCAATCGCCTCGCGCACCGTCGGCCACTCCGCTTCGTCAAACGCGCCCAACACATACTCGATCAAATCGCCCGATTCGGGCATCCCGATCCCGAGACGGAGACGGGGGAAGTCTTCCGAACCCACCTGAGCGATAATGGACGCCAGTCCGTTGTGCCCTCCGGCGCTTCCCTTTCTTCGAAGACGCAGCCTGCCCAACGGAAGGTTCACGTCGTCCAGCACCACCAAAATTCGCTCCGGAGGAACCGAGCACCGGTCCATCACCTCCCGAACCGCTATTCCCGCCCGATTCACATAAGTGGTGGGCTTGACCATCCGGAAGGGCGCATCGCCGATCGTCCCCTCCGCGGCGAAATAGAACCCCTTCTCTGCCTTCCATCGGACCTCCAAATCCCCAGCCAACGCATCCAGGACCATAAAGCCCAGATTGTGCCGCGTTTCCGCGTAGCGACGACCGGGATTCCCCAAACCAACGCAAACCAGCAACCGACTACTCCTCCTCGGCTTCCTCTTCTTCCTCGCCGATCACCTCCGGCTCAGCCAACTCCTCTTCCACTTCTTCCTCCTCAACCACAACGGCCTTCTTCGGCAGGACCACACTAAGCACGATGCGCTCCGGATCCGAGATGATTCGGTTCTCCTGTTCGAGCAAATCCGCCACGTGAATGGACTGCCCCAATCCCAACTCCGTCACGTCCACTTCTACATGGTCCGGAATTTCCATCGGCAGACAGCGCAGTTCCAACGAGTGCATGGTATGATCCAGGATGCCGTCCGCATTCCGCACGCCGTCCGGGATGCCCACCACGGAGACGGGGATCTCCACATTGATCGTCTCGGTCAGGGAGATGTGCTGGAAGTCCACGTGCGTGAGCTCCCCGTGGATCGGATTGTACTGGAGGTCCCGCACAATCGTCTTGCGATCCCGCTTCCGTTCCCGTCCCAGCAACAGCGTGACAAGGGAGGTTTGCCCTCCTGCGTGGAGCAGCTCCTCCATCTGGTCACGCACCATTTCAATGGGCGTGGGATCCTCCCCCGGGCCGTACAAAACACCTGGAATGATCCCTTGTTTTCGGAGCCGTTTACAGTGTCCCTTGCCCGTCTCCGTCCTTCGATTGGCATGCATTACCAACTCTTCCGGCATATATCCTCCATAGAATAATGAAGAATGAAAAATGAAAAATGAAAAATACGCCACCCCACACCCATCCCCATTGGGGGGAGCGGAAGCGTATTGCTCATTACTCATTATTCATTACGTCTGGCTGCCCGGCAAGGGTTCGAACCTCGATAGGCGGCTCCAAAAGCCGCTGTCCTGCCATTGGACGACCGGGCAATTATGAACAGTGTAAAGTGCGTCTTCCTCTCAGGATAAGAATTTCGGATAACGTTCAGCATTTCCGACCCATGCAGCGGGTTGGACGGCGGTTCGAAGGAACCGAAGTCGGCAATGCGCTCTGTGCGACGTTTTGATATGCGGCTGTCACTTTAGCCGCTCTCATAGAACAGTCAAACCAGAATAACTTGGGGTAGCATCATTGAAGATTTTGTTTGACCCGCCCCCAACTAGTCCTCGAAACCCCTGAGCGGTCTTCGAGAATAGAAGGAAGGGCGCTCGACGAGCAGTCTATGTACGGGGCTCCTCCTCCGGTAGGGAGTCCTTGCAAAAAGTGGAGATAGTAACGGTACGGCTGAGTCAACGGGCATCCGGTGGTAAAATCCAAGATGATATCTTCTGACTGACCCGGAGCGATGGACAAGGGGGCAGAGATGTATTCTACCTTTGGTTTCACATCCTCGTCTTGACTACTATTCAGACGAAACCAGATCACCACACCCGACTGGGACTGATCATCTCTATGTCCGATAACCACTGTGACAGGGACCTCCATATTATTGGTCACAGTCAACGGAAGGGTCACCTGTTTATTCGAGGAAAAGCGACCCGGACCGTAAAATTCGATCTGTATAGGCG